>CBFIJI010000011.1:0-38292 GCA_965662885.1 Flavobacteriaceae bacterium
AAGGAAATCCCATAATTGACCCCATTTTTAAAGCCTTTTGGTAGGTCTTTTGCGTGATGCCAAAGGTGCATTTTGGGATTATTGAATATAAATTTAAACCAACCGTAATCCCAATTTAAATTGGCATGATTCAGATGTCCAACTAGGATGGCAAATACATGCATCAAAAAGAAGTCTTGGATACTGAAACCAATCATGGCCAAAGGAATGTATTGCAAGGATTTATAGATTACAGATTCCATCCAATGAAAACGTAAATGGGCTGCAAAACCCATTTCTTTAACGGAGTGATGGACTTTATGAAATTCCCATAGCCAGGGTACCCGGTGCAATAATCGATGAATGTTCCATTGTAAAAAATCAGTGACGACAAAGAGGGTGAGTAGTTGCAAGCCTCCAGGCCAAGAGCCGATTTCTAGTGCAACCAAATTAGTGATGCCAAAAAGTCCTAAAAAGTCATTAAATAAAGCTACACCTACATTGGATAAGGCACTAAAGCCTATCAAGGAAAATAGAAAAAAATTAAAGAACATATAAAAACCATCCAACCAAAAATCTTTACGAATAACACCCTGTTTTTTTCGCCACGGCAAAAGAATTTCCAAGGCCCAAACCACTAAAGACAATCCTAACAAGACATAAAAGAAGTTGTTAACCGAAGGCTCGGTAATGTCGTTAACAAGATAATTCCAATAGCCACGAAATGATCTTTCTATGATGTCCCAATACTTTTCCATAGTAGTTTTTTTAAAAATCGTTAAGGTTTGGTAAGATAGCCAACCAAACCACTGCCTAAAAAAATAAACAAGGTGGCTACCAAGCTACCAATGCCGAGTAAAGGCGCAAAGGTGAGTCCGTGTCCCACCGTGCATCCGGCAGCAATACTTCCCGATACCCCCAAACCAAGGCCACCAAAGAAGCGTTTAAAAATAAGTTCTTTTTTGGGAAGGCTAAAACGTTTACTCGAATCTTTTCGGGTACTGAAAAAGGCCCCAACTAAAATCCCTACAACAAATAAAACACCCCATGAATAATTTAAGTCCAAACTGTCGAGAATCCCCGGAATAATCCCCATACTAAAACCCGTATTACCCCACAAAGCGATAAGCCAAGCAAGTGTTCCAATCATCCCCATCAGAAGTCCTGTTTTTTTCCACCCCCATACCGCACCTTTTGGGGTTTGATCGTTATTTCTAAAAAGACGGTAAAGAATTAGTGCTGAAAATAGGCTAATAAGAGAGGATATCCAGATGGAGAAATCCCCTTTCCAAACGGACTGTTGTTCAATCAATATCGTCTCTTGAGCTGCTTCTCGTAAAAATTGTAAAAAGCCTTTTTCCGTTAAATATATCCCTAATATAAACCCAAAAACTGCAAGAATTGCCCCTGAATTTTTTTCACCAATTTTATAAAAAATTCCCGCACCACAACCGGCTGTATAGTACATGAATATTCCGAAAAAAAAGCCGCCAAATGCACTCCCAATCAAATATAAGGGCGGAAGTGCAATACCACTTAGTAATCCTTGAGAAGGTGGATAGGAATAAAGAAGTGAAAATAATAAAGGGAGCAGGAGCAACTGAAGTAAAATAGCCGTCACAAAACTTTTAAGTTTAGTGGTGTCTTGGTTGCGGATGACATTGGAAAAGCCAGAATTCATACAAAATTGTCCCTTAACGGAAACATAGCCGTAAAGGGCTCCAATTAGTAGTGCAAAAAAGAGCATTGGATCGTTAGCTTTATGGTTGAATACATATTTGAATGTCTTTCTTTAACAGATTGTTTTCTTATTCTTACGAAAAGACCTTATTCCGTTTTTTTTTATGCTGTTTTTACAATAGTACAAAAGATTCTGATATAAGAGTTGATCGGCGATTTATTGTTTGAAATACATCTGACAATTCCCAGTGTTTTTTTGTGTTTTTTTTGTGAAGACGGTTTAAAAAATATCCCTAAATTTAGGTAGCTATATTAAAGAAAATTCTATGGAAATCATTTTAAAACTCCTCACCCATTTTAACCAAATTCTATCTAAAAGTTTATTTTTTGGTCTACTTGTTACGATGACTTTAGGTGTTTCTTGCCTTCAAGAAAACGACCCTAATCAGTCCACAATTCCTGAAGAACTAACCATGGCAACTGACAACCTTAGCCCAGGTTTATATTCACAAAGTTTGGTTCATGATGCTGTTTCACGAGAATACCTCTTGTACATTCCCGATTCCTATGACGGTACATCGGCGTTTCCCCTAATGCTTAACTTCCATGGTTATGGCGGAACAGCCACCGGACAAATGGAATGGGCAGACATGCGCAGCCTAGCCGATCAAGAAAACTTTATTTTAGTCTATCCGCAGGGAACCTTGTTGGAGGGGAGTTCGCATTGGAATGCTGCTTTGCCGGGAGGGGATAATAAAAGTGATGCTGATGATTTAGGGTTTACTGCAGCCTTAATCGATACGCTTAGCGAAAACTACAGTATAGACACTGATCGGGTGTATGCTTGTGGCTACTCCAACGGTGCTTTTTTCGCTTATGCCCTCGCCTGTTATCGTAGCGATTTAGTCGCAGCAGTAGGCTCAGTTTCTGGAACCATGTTGGAAGGAACTATCGAACTTTGTGAACCCGCTCACCCCACAGCCATGATCAACTTGCATGGAACGGAAGATGGGGTTGTTCCCTATAGTGGAGGGCTTGGGTATGAAGCTATTGACACGGTGCTTGGCTATTGGGTACAGGCCAATGGTATTGAAGGATCGCCTTCAACTAGCAGTGCCACCTCTGGTGGATTGACCATTGAACATTATGTTTATCCCCAAGGAAATAACGGAACTTCCATTACCCATTATAAAGTCATTGGCGGCGATCATGTGTGGTTTGACCTTAACTATGAAGGGGCAAACACCAACCGTTTGATTTGGGATTTTGTTTCCAGTTATGACATAAATGGTTTACGATAAACGAATAAAGGCTAAGAAATATTTCCATTTTAAATGATAAAATTTAATCAAAATGAAAAGGTTTTCTTAAAATCAAATTGGTTAAAATTAGCTTCCGCTAATTATATTATCGACCCCTCCATATTAGAAAAACATTTGCCAAAGGGAACACTATTGGAAGCATTCAATGGTAACTATTTTGTAAGCTTAGTGGCCTTTAGATACAGTGAAACCCGCCTCTTGAATCTCAAGATACCTTACCATGATATTTTTGAAGAAATTAATTTGAGGTTTTATGTTAAACGGGAGATTACTCCAGGAAATTGGAGGTCTGAGGTTGCATTTACCAAATTATTTTTCCCCAAGAGAGCGCTTACATTAGTTGCTAAATATATTTATAAGGAAAATTATGAAACACTCCCAATGAGGCATGACTGGACTGAAACTAAAAATGAGTTATTGACCTCCTATGGTTTAAAGAAAAAACAATGGCATAATTTTGAAATAGTCAGTGATAAAAAAAGTGCGGCTGTTACTTCTAATTCTCCAGATTATTTTTTTTCCAAACATTATTGGGGTACCTCTCAAATTGATGATCATTCTTGCACTATATACAAAATTGAGCATCCTGAATGGGAGTCCTTTAAGGTACATGACGCGACGATATCTTTTGATTTTAACAGCATTTTTGGCCCTGAATTCAACCATTTGACCAATAAAACTCCCGATTCCGTCCATTTATTTAATGGATCCGAAGTTATTGTAAATAAAAAGGAAGTCATTTAACGTGATTGATGTACTTAAAGAAAAATAAACTCCTAATCGTTATGCCTGAGCGATAAAATTTTCTAAAATGCTATGCCAGTAGAAAAATTCTTGATCCTAATTTTCAACACCCTTTCTGTTTTATGAGGAAAAGGAAATGCCTACAGGACTAAACACCCACCACAAGACAAGAACCAAGAGTATCAAAACAAGCGTCAAGACTACATCTTTATTCCATTTAAAAGTGGAAGCCCTTTGCTCCTTTTGAAAGGTGACTAATTCCAAAACCGCAGGGTCTTGGGGTGTTCCTAACTTACTGACAAGCATTAAAATAGCAGCGCAAAAAAGAAAAAGGAATAAGGCAAAATGTAAAAAGTTAATTTCTAAAAAGAGTGCAACAATACTGTTTTCTGAAAGCGTTAGACTACCATTGTTGTTCATAAATTCCAAAACCAAGCGTAAAATTCCAATCCCAAATCCAGTCCAAAGGGTAATGATTGCCCCACGACCATTAATCCATTGATATAAAAGACCTAAAAGGAATACCGCAGCAATCGGAGGAGAAATATAGGCTTGAATACTTTGTAAATAGTGAAAAATACCACCCCCCATAAGAGCGTCCATAAACGGAATCCATCCTAAACTTACAACAACTAAAACTACGGTCGCAAAACGTCCAAAACGAACCAGTTGAACTTCTGTAGCATCGGGTTTAAATTTTTGATAAAAATCAATCGTCAAAAGTGTGGAGCTCGAATTAAAGGCAGAAGATAAGGAACTCATTAAGGCAGCTAAAAGTCCAGCAATGGCCAACCCTTTTAGTCCGGTAGGTAAAAATTCCGTGATGAGTACTGGGAGGGCCTGGTCGGCATTTTCCATAGAAAAATGAATCACGCCTTCTTGCATTAAAGCATAGGCAATCACTCCGGGAATAAAGAAAATAAAAACGGGTAATAATTTTAAATAGCCTGCAAACAAGGCCCCTCTTCGAGCATTGGAAATATCTTTTGCAGAAAGGGTACGTTGTACAATGTATTGATCCGTACACCAATACCAAACTCCCAAAATAGGCGCACCAAAGAGCATCCCCGTCCACGGATAGTCGGAGTCTGACATCGGACGCCAAAGATTAAAAAATGCTTGAGTTGGTGGATTCCCTTCTGTTAAAGAGGCTTTGGATAATGCTGCGATCAGACTGTCCCAGCCTCCCAATTGATAAAGTCCAAAAAAAGTCACTGCTGTAGTCCCTAAAATCAGTACAACAGCTTGAAGCATGTCGGTATAGATTACCGCTTTAAGCCCTCCCAAAACGGTGTAGAGTCCGGTGGCCAAAACAGTGATGATGGCTCCTGTCCAAAATGGAATCCCTAAAATTTCAAAGACCAAAGCCCCTGCAAAAATAATGAGGGAAATTTTTGTTACAATATAAGCCAAGATGGAAACTACGGATAGATAGTTTCTACAGGCTTTGTTGTAGCGCTTTTCCAAAAATTCTGGCATCGTATAAACACCTGTCCGAATATAAAAAGGAACAAAAACCCAGCCTAGAAGGATTAAAATTAAAGAGGCTAAAATTTCAAAATTAGCAGAAGGCATGTCAGCTCTAGCCCCTGCTCCGGAAACACCTAAAATAATTTCAGAACCAATATTGGAAGCAAATAAGGAAGCGCCAATCACTAACCAACCTTGATTTTTACCAGCTAAAAAATAGTCCACTGATGAAAATACAGCATTCTTTTCCCCGCTGGAAACCCATTTGGAGATCCAAAGAATGCAACCGAAATAAACGGTAATGATGAGTATGTCTAAAAATTCCATGATATGTGTTTTGTTGGTTGGTTTATTTTAAAGCTTTTGCTTGTTTCTAATTTAGTTTATTTTAAAAATAAGGAATTTTTTAGGGGATTGGGGAATTCGCCCAATAATCGACAACAAAAACTTTTTCTAAATACGGTTGTAATTGGGCTACAAAGGCTTGGTGTTGTGGGTGGGGTGTATAAACAGTATCCCGGTCTTCTTCCGAATGGAACGTGACCAAATAACAATGGGTAAAATCTTGATGAAAGTTTTCTGGACTTTTATTGATCCCCCATTCAAAATCTTGGACTACCGAAATGGCTTTTGATAATGCATTAAAGGCCTTGTTTAATTGTTGCACTTTAAGGTCTGGGGTGTTTTCTTTAAACTTAAATAAAACGACATGACGTAATAGTTGTTGTTGCATAGGAATATAGTGTGTTTTTATTTTTAGTAAAGGCTATAGGATTCCTCCCATACTTCCTCCATCGAGTTTAATTGCAGCTCCGTTGGTGGCTGCAGAAAGGGGGCTGACATAAAAGGCGATGGCATGGGCAATTTCTTCTACGGAAGCAAAACGCTCTAAAAGTGAAGATGTTCTGACGTTGGTAAAAAACTCTTCCTCGACTACTTCTTTTGTTTTATTTTCTTTTGCTGCAACATCGGCTAAAAATTGTTCTGCCCCTTCTGTCAATGTAGAACCGGGGATCACCGTGTTGACTGTAATCGGAGTGCCTGAAGTCAGTTGGGCTAAACCTCTTGATAGGGCTAACAATGCTGCTTTTGTGGTACTATACGCAATCAAATCAGCAGGGACTAAAGTGGCACATTCACTTGAAATAAAGAGAATACGACCCCAGTTGGCCTCCATCATTTTGGGTAAAAAAGCACGAGATAATCGAACACCACTCATTAAATTGACTGTTAATTGTCGGTTCCAGTCGGTATCAGTTGTATCAAAAAAACGTTGTGCCGTATAAATCCCAACATTATTGATAAGAATGTCCACCGAACCCAGTTGTTCTATGACAACTGTCACCGCATTTTCTTCTAAAAAATCTGCAGCAATCCCGTCTACTTCACAACCAGAAACAGCCTCTTGTAATCGTTTAATTGCAGTGTTAACTGTTTCCTGAGTTCTTCCGTTGATGATGACTTTTGCTCCCTCTTTTAACAAGGTTTTTGCTGTTGCAAAACCAATCCCAGAGGTGGAGCCTGTAATAAAAGCAGTCTTTCCTTTAAGTTGTAAATCCATTTATTTAAAAAATATTAGTCCCATTGATCCAATCCTAAGAGTTTTTTACCCAAAGGGGATAATTCTGCTCTTTTATATTTGGTTTGTTCCCATTTTCGAGGATCCCCAGGAAAAGCATAGCCTTCTGGTGCAATACTATTTTTCCAAGAGTTGACTCGCCATTGCTTTAGTGATTCCTCTTCTTCCTGAGCGGGCATCATGGAAATGTATTGTGCTATCCTCACCTTATCTTCTGATAGGTTGGGTCGAATTCCATGGGGTTCTGTACTGTTAAAAATAAGCAGATCACCAGCCTCTAGGGGTACTTTTACAATTTTATCTTCCAAGCCGTTTAGGTCGGGTTGAAAGCGGTCTCGATCTTCGGGTTGGGTCAATTTCCATGTATCGTAATTGCGATAAAGCCAAGGAATGCATTGAAAGCCTCCCATATTTTGATCGGTTTGATCGGCCAAAGACAAAACTCCTTGTACATTTTGAGGTCGTGTTTCTGGGTCGTAATCCCAATGGATAAATCCTTTGTATTCAAAACCGGGACGTATTGGGAAATTAAGATTGGCCCGATCAATGGTGACCCATAGTTTTTCACTTCCCCAAATATCGACAAAAGCGTCATAAACCCTTTGCATCTGTCGGTTGTTCCAAAGGTGTTGATTGTTATACACCTCAACCATTCCAGTTCCTGCCAGTTCTTTCATTTGCATTTCTGCACGTGGTGCAGTGTACCAAGTACTTTTGTCATTAGGGTCTTTGTCTTCAAATTCCCAAAGAAATTCTGCGGTCTGTTTTGCTTGCTCTCGTGGGACTGCATTTTTAATAATGACATAGCCATTGTGTTTCCAAAATTTCCAATCTTCTATGGATAAAACACGAAGTGAATCGGGGGTGGCCTCCTGTCTAAGGTTTAAAATACTACTCTTTGCCGTCGAAGGGTTTCCAGGAATATCTTTATGTTGATTGTCGGGAAGCATCTTCCCTGCCATGGTCGGTTTGGTTTTTTCCATGTGTAAATGTTTGTTGTTTATAACAAAGTTGAAAAAATCATACTATAGATTTTTTATTAAATTTAGCCATTAATTGTATGATATTGATATTTTGGTCTGTTACTACTATAATTTTACTCAATTTTGTGAAATAGCATGAAAATTCAACTAGAGACAATCACGAGTCATTCGGATAGTTCATTCAACATGTTGTTTAATCCACGTTTGAGTGATCTATTTTATTGGCACTTTCATCCAGAATATGAATTGGTCTACATTGAAGGTGCTTCGGGAACCCGACATGTTGGAGATCATATTTCTACTTATCAGGAAAGTGATTTGGTTTTGATTGGCTCCAACATTCCACATTTGAATTTTGATTATGGTGTTAAAACTGCTTATCGGAAAGTCGTAGCCCATTTAAAAAAAGATTTTATCGAAAGACATATTCAAAGAACACCGGAATTATCAAAGATTACTGCCTTATTTGAAAAGTCTAAATATGGCGTTGCCTTCTTTGGAGAGACTAAAAAAGAGGTTGGAAAACGTTTATTATCGTTTGATCAATTAGATGAGTTTCAGCAATATCTGGCATTGATGGAGATTTTTACATTATTATCCTCCAGTACTGAGTTTGAACTTCTGCATCAAAGTCAGTATGTAAAAAAATACAGTGAGAGGGAGCAGGGTCGGATTCGAACCATCTATGGATTTGTCGATAAGCATTATCAGCAAAAAATTGAACTGAAGCAAATGGCCGCCATGAGTAATATGACCAAAGAGGCGTTTTGTCGTTATTTTAAAAAAGCCTCTGGGAATACATTTGTTGATTTTTTAAACCGTTATCGTATCAGTCAATCCAAACGGCTTTTGATGTCTGGAAAAAGTGTCAGTGATGCCTGTTATAATTGTGGCTTTGAAAGTCTTTCTTATTACAATCGGGTATTTAAAAAGATTACCGACGAAAACCCAAGTGCGTTTAGAAAAAGGTATTTGTAAGCAATGGGTATTTTTTAGAAACGCCCTTGTGCTTTAAGACCATCCAAAATATTTATCAGATCGGTAGTGATTGCTTCTCGACTCCAATCCCGCAATTGAGGAAATACGTTCTTTAGCTGTCCTTTTTGAATGGCCATTTCAGCAATGAAATTATTGATTTCAACACTGTCTTCCGCATGCAACATTTTGGCATGTGACGCTTTTGCTAGGAGTTGCCCTGCATCCGAATAGGGATCCCCTAAAGAGAGTATGGGAACTCCTGTCGCCATATATTCCAAAAGCTTACCTGAAATCATTTGTGTTGCCGCACCCTTAAAAATAAAGTTCAACAAAAGGTCAGCACTTTTCATTAAGGTAACCGCTTCTTTATGTGTAAGATAACCCAAGGATTCAACCTTAACTTTTGGGAGTGTATTTTTTATTTGCTGCAGGATATCTTGAGGAATTTGCCCGGCTAAAGAAAATTGTATTTCAAGTTGTGGTTGTCCATCCCTTAGCTTTTGAATTCCTTCCACAGCAGCCATAAAGTCTTGATTTTGGGTTAATAAACCCGTATAAACAATATGAAAGAACGGACGTGTAGTCCTTGGAGTCTCAGCCATCAGTTCGGCATCGTATCCATTTGGAAGGGCATAAAATTTTTGTCGGGGTGCTTTTTCTCTTAGTTGTGTATGTAACTCCCCTCCAACAGTAGTGATTATTGCATCGGCACCTTCAAGCACCTGTTTTTCCAATTTGCGATCTGTACTTTGTGCCCATGGTGTTCGGTAGAGTTGTTTGTTATAAAATACATCTGTCCAAGGGTCTCGAAAATCAGCCAACCAATTGACTTTCAATCCAGCTTTAAACATCATTCCAATCAAATGCGTAGAAT
Organism: Flavobacteriaceae bacterium; assembly: GCA_965662885.1. Taxonomy (GTDB): domain Bacteria; phylum Bacteroidota; class Bacteroidia; order Flavobacteriales; family Flavobacteriaceae; genus CBFIJI01. The sequence continues at coordinate 9,610 of CBFIJI010000011.1, forward strand.
GTGGGGGTCCTGTGGTAATGATTGTAGCAATCTTTTCTTTTTTGATTATTTGAATGGCTTCAACGGCAGCATAGGAATTCCACCCTTTTCGAGCATCAGGGATATAAAAATTTCCTCGAATAAAGGCGGCAACTTTAGCCAACCATCCCCGTTTTCGAATTTCACCTTGTGGAATTCCTTTTTTTGAAGAGCCTGTGGTTAAGAATGAATAGCTTTTTAAAGGTTCACGGGTCTTGGTTTTATAAACCTGAATCCCTAAAGTCGCTGCTTCTAGACTAGGGTCTAAAACGGGATAGGACGCATGGCGTTCATCGACGGTTACGACATAGGGAATCCACCCCATCGCTTTCAGGTGTTTTGCAAAATAAAGCCAACGTTGAACGCCAGAACCTCCTGCTGGTGGCCAATAGTAGCTTATGATTAAAACTTTTTTTGAAGTGTTCAAGTCGTCGGTTAAATTAAAACGTGACTAAATGTAACTATTTCTTTTGTTTGTAGAGTGGAACGGAGGAACAGGCTTCTCCATAAAATAAACTTTTTACATGGGGTTGTAGTTTATCGATCAACTGAATATAGGCAGCATTGGGAACCGATTTTTCACTACATCCTTTAATGATTACTGGTTTGTTTTTGAAGGGGGTTACGTCTAGGTGGTAAATCTTTTCAAAAAAAAGTTGAATTTCCAACTGTTCCAAGCTTCCTAAAACTACTTTTTTGGCAAAAGGTTGAAGGTAGGTGCCTACTAAAAGGAAGGCCCATGCTGGGATGATCGCGTCAGTACTGCAGTATAAGGCAACATAGGTGTCTTGATAAGCACTCCAGTTATAAGCATTAAGTTGTTTTCGAAAATCTGTTTCACGAAGGATGATTCCGTGATCCAACCATTGGGAAAGGTCAAGTGTCAATCGCTTTCCTTCGGAATAAAGGCTTTCCAGATCAAAGGTGATTAAGGGGCTTTTTGCTACACGATTGACAATTTCTTCGGCCATAATTACAGAAGTCCGAGTTCTAATTTTGCTTCTTCACTCATTAAATCCTGAGTCCACGGTGGGTCAAAAGTAATTTCTACTTCCGCGCTCTTGACCTCATTGATTGATTTTACTTTTTCTTCTACCTCCATTGGAAGTGTTTCGGCAACGGGACAGTTGGGCGTTGTTAAGGTCATCAAAACTTTAACGTCTGCATCTTCATTGACAAATACATCGTAAATCAATCCCAGTTCATAAATATCAACAGGGATTTCAGGGTCAAAAATAGTTTTTAAAACCCGTACTATCTTATCTCCTAGTGCATTAGTGTCTATTGTTGGTTCTGACATTTCGTTTAATTTAGTTGGGTTTGATAGGCAACAGCGTACATTTTGATTTGTTTGATCATGGAAACCAAACCATTGGCACGTGTTGGTGACAAATGTTCTTTTAGTCCAATTTCGTCAATAAAAGTAGTGTCTGCTGCTAAAATATCGGCTGGATGTTGATTGGAAAAAGCACGAATTAGAATGGCGATGATTCCTTTAGTAATAATGGCATCACTATCGGCAGTAAAAGACAAGTGATTGTTATCTAAAGCTGCATGAACCCAAACTTTACTTTGACAACCTTTAATGATATTGTCGTCAGTTTTAAATTCTGGAGCAATAAGGGGTAAAGATTTCCCCAGTTCAATCATGTATTCATAGCGTTGCATCCAATCTTCAAAAAGTGAAAACTCCTCAACAATTTCTTTCTGTATAGCTTCTATTGTTTTCATTTTTAAATTTACTATTTATTGTAACATCATCAGGGCTTTTTTAAGTCCTGCAATAAATTGGTCGATCTCTTGTTTGGTGTTATAAAAAGAAAAAGAGGCCCGAACGGTTCCTGGGATTTTATAAAAATCCATAATGGGTTGGGCGCAGTGGTGTCCTGTTCGTACAGCGATTCCCAATTTATCTAATATACTCCCAATATCATAGGGGTGTATTCCTTCTACATTAAAGGAAATTACAGCTGTTTTTTCTTCAGCTTGTCCATAAATGGTCAGCCCTGGGATTTCATTTAATGCGGTGGTAGCATAGACCAATAATTCATGTTCATAGGCGGCAATGGCATCAATACCGATACTATTCATATAGTCTAAAGCAGCTCCAAAGGCTATTCCTCCAGCAATGTCAGGGGTTCCTGCTTCGTGTTTATGAGGGAGTCCTGCATAGGTTGTTTCCTCAAAAGTGACCGTATCAATCATCTCACCTCCTCCTTGATGTGGAGGGAGTAAGTCCAGTAATGCTGTTTTACCATAGAGCATCCCAATACCTGTGGGGCCACAAAGCTTGTGAGCAGAGGTCACATAAAAATCAACATCCAATGCTTGAACATCTGCTTTTATATGTGGTGCTGCCTGTGCTCCATCGATCAGAACAACGGCTCCAACTGCATGGGCTTTCTCAATGATTGTTTCAATCGGATTGACTGTTCCTAATGCATTAGAAACGTGGTTGACAAAAACAAGTCGGGTATTTTTATTCAATAATCGATCAAAAGTATCCATTTCTAAGACACCTTGTTCGGACATTGGAATAACTTTTAATTGGGCTCCCGTTTGTTTACAAAGCATTTGCCAAGGGACTATATTGGCATGGTGTTCCATTGCTGAAACTAGTAATTCATCTCCTTTTTTTAGCAGTTTAGAATAGCCTGAAGCAACAATATTTATGCTGTTGGTCGCTCCTGAAGTAAAGATGATTTCATGTGCTTCTGCTGCATTAAAATGCTGTTGAATTTTTTGACGGGCCTGTTCATAAGCATCGGTAGCTTCTTGACTTAGCGTATGGACTCCTCGGTGAATATTGGAATTGTATCGGGAATAATAATCTACTATAGTATCAATAACAGGTTGCGGAGTTTGTGACGTTGCCGCATTATCAAAATATACCAAGGGTGCTCCGTTGACCTTTCTTGAAAGGATGGGAAAGTCTTTTCGTATGCGTGCTACGTCTAACATCTTATAATTCAAAACCTAAATTGACCCCTAGTTTTCCAGCAATAAGTTGATTGATTCTTTTCTTTAGTGATGGTAATTGAACACTTGATAAGACATTATTGGAAAAAGCATAGGTAAGTAGTGCCTTGGCTTCCTTTTTAGGAATTCCTCGAGAGCGCATATAAAATAGAGCTTCTTCATCCAATTGTCCAACAGTACAGCCGTGTGAACATTTAACATCATCCGCAAATATTTCCAATTGTGGTTTGGTGTTTATGGTTGCTTTATTATCCAATAAGATGTTGTTGTTTTGTTGGAAAGCATTGGTTTTTTGAGCGATTTTATCGACCAAAATTTTTCCATTAAACACCCCTTCTGAGCGTTCAGAAAAGATGCCTTTATAGTCTTGATGGCTTTCACAATTCGGTTGAGCATGATGCACCAAGGTGGAATGATCCACATGTTGTTTCCCTTCTAAAATGGTCACCCCTTTTAGGGTGGACATGATGTGTTCTCCGTGATGATAGTAATTTAAATTATTACGGATCAATTTTCCTCCTAAAGAGAAGGTATGAACACTAACGTGACTATTTCTTTCTTGGACGATATAGGTATTGTCAATTAAGGAAGCGGTAGGGAGATCGTTTTGAATTTTATAATAGTCCACAAAAGCATCTTGGTGGGCATATATTTCTGTAACACTGTTGGTGACAACTGGGTGTTCTTTTAAACTCTGATGCCGTTCAATAATTTGTACTTGAGCATTTTGATCTACTACAATTAGGTTACGAGGTTGAAGCCAAAGTGCAGATTCATTTCCAGAGGCAAAGTGAATAATTTCAATGGGTCGTTCGGGAACAACACTTTTAGGGATATAAATATAAGCTCCTTCTTTGGCAAAGGAGGTGTTTAATTCAGTTAAACTTTCACCCGAAGGAGCAATTTTATTAAAATATTTTTTAATTAAATCACTGTATTTCGGTTTTGTTAAGGCCGCTGACATCAAACAAATGTCCATCCCATCGTGGGTAGTATTGGAAAGAAATGGGCTGTAAACCCCATCGATAAAAATAATTTTGTAAGTATCCGTATCGTATAAAAAATACTTTTTTACATCACGCAGTTCTATAGTCGTCTCAGACTTTGGCGTAAGTGCATAATCTTGTTCTAATAATGCGGCTATGGAGGTATATTTCCACGCTTCTTCCTTTTTGGAAGGAAATCCTTTATTTTCAAAAGTTTTTATCGCCGTTCTACGTGTTTTTTGAACTGCTTCTGAAATGTTGAAGTCCTCATCAAAAGCAAAATGTGCAGAGAGTAATTTTTCTTTAAAATCCATTTTAAGCGAGTTCTTTTATCCAGTCGTATCCTTTTGCTTCAAGTTCGTGCGCCAATTCTTTGGTTCCCGACTTGACAATTTTTCCATCAAATAAAACGTGAACAAAATCAGGAACAATATAATCCAACAATCGTTGATAGTGCGTAATTACCACCACAGCATTGTCTTTACTTTTAAGTTTGTTAACTCCATTAGCCACAATTTTTAGTGCATCGATATCCAATCCGGAATCGGTTTCGTCTAGAATGGCTAAACGGGGCTCTAACATGGCCATTTGAAAGATTTCATTCCGTTTCTTTTCACCTCCTGAAAATCCTTCATTGAGTGATCGGGATAAAAACTTGGTGTCAATTTCGAGCATTTTTGCTTTTTCGCGAATCATTTTCAATAATTCACTGGCAGGCATATCTTCTAAGCCTTGGGCTTTTCTCGATGAATTTATGGCCGTTTTTATGAAATTAGTCACAGAAACTCCAGGAATTTCAACTGGGTATTGGAAGGATAAAAATATGCCTTTGTGGGCGCGTTCCTCAGCGTCTAATTCCGAAAGGTCTTCCCCATCCATTAGAAGTGTTCCTTTCGTGATTTCGTAGTCTTCGTTTCCTGCTATGACAGAGGACAGAGTACTTTTTCCGGATCCGTTAGGGCCCATAATTGCATGTACTTCACCAGGTTTTACATCAAGGTCAATCCCTTTTAGAATTGCTTTGCCCTCAACATCGGCATGTAAATTTTCAATCGTTAACATATTGTGATCTTTTACCCTACTGAACCTTCAAGGGATATTTCTAATAATTTTTGTGCTTCTACGGCAAATTCCATGGGAAGTTTGTTTAAAACTTCTTTACTAAATCCATTGACAATTAAGGCAATTGCTTTTTCGGTGTCAATACCTCTTTGATTACAGTAAAATATTTGGTCTTCACCAATTTTACTGGTGGTGGCCTCATGCTCAATTTGAGCGGTATTGTTTTTTACTTCAATGTATGGAAAGGTGTGTGCTCCGCAATTGTTTCCCATCAATAGGGAATCACATTGGGAAAAGTTTCGTGCATTTTTGGCTCGAGAACTGACTTGTACCAATCCGCGATAGCTGTTTTGTGAAAGTCCAGCAGAAATTCCTTTGGAAATGATGGTGCTTCTTGTGTTTTTACCCAAGTGAACCATTTTAGTTCCAGTATCGGCTTGTTGGTGGTTATTGGTCACTGCAATCGAATAAAATTCTCCTATCGAATAATCACCTTTAAGAATACACGATGGATACTTCCAAGTTACGGCAGAACCCGTTTCAACTTGAGTCCAAGAAATTTTAGAGCGTGTATGGCAGATACCTCTTTTGGTAACGAAATTATAAACGCCTCCTTTTCCTTCTTTGTCTCCAGGGAACCAGTTTTGGACGGTGGAATATTTAATTTCAGCAGCATCCAAGGCAACTAATTCGACGACAGCGGCATGCAATTGATTTTCATCTCGTGATGGAGCTGTACAGCCTTCCAAATAGCTGACATAACTGGATTCGTCTGCAATTACCAATGTCCGCTCAAATTGTCCTGTTCCGGCTTGATTGATTCGAAAATAGGTAGAAAGCTCCATAGGACAACGAACTCCTTTTGGAATATAACAGAAAGAGCCATCTGAAAATACAGCACTATTTAAGGCGGCATAGTAGTTATCCTTGGGAGGAATTACACTTCCAATATATTTTTTGACCAACTCCGAATGCTCTTTTATCGCCTCAGAAATGGAACAAAAAATAATTCCTTTTTCGGCCAAGGTTTCTTTAAACGTTGTTGCAACAGAAACAGAATCCATGACAATATCAACGGCAACTCCAGCTAATTTTTTTTGCTCTTCGAGGGAGATTCCTAATTTGCCAAAGGTTTCCAACAATTCTGGATCAACTTCATCCAAGCTTTTGTATTGGTCTTTTTTCTTGGGTGCTGAATAATAGGAAATGGCTTGAAAGTCAGGTTTTTTATAGCTAACGTTGGCCCATTCTGGTTCTTCCATTGTTTGCCAATGTCGGAAGGCTTTCAATCGCCATTCCGTCATCCATTCTGGTTCATTTTTCTTTTTAGAAATGTTTCGAACAATGTTTTCATTTAGTCCGACAGGAAAAGTTTCGGATTCGATATCGGTATAAAAGCCGTATTCGTATTCCTTCGTTTCTAATTCCTTTTTTAATTCTTCCTCTGTGTATGCCATTTGTTCTTTTTAAAGCGAAAAGCTTTCCCCACAACCGCAGGTTCTTTGCGCATTGGGGTTGTTAAATACAAATCCTTTACCATTTAATCCTCCTGAATATTCTAAGGTAGTCCCTATCAAGTAAAGCAAGCTTTTTTTATCCACAACAATCTTTACCGCATTGTCTTCATATACATTGTCTTGTGGTGCCACGGTAGTATCAAAATCTAAATCATAGGATAAACCCGAACAACCACCACTTTTTACACCCACTCGAACATAATCGTTGGTAGGATCGAAACCGTCCTCCCTCATCAGTAGGGCTACTTTTTTCCGAGCGGAGTTAGACACTTTTATCATGGTGAATTAGATTGATTCTAAATAATGACAAATATACGAATAAGTCGCTGTTTATCGCAAGTTCCACTCATATATTAATCGAATAGGTCTATAAGGAAGGGTTATTTGGATTGGAACCTTGCATTGTTCCTAAAGCCTTCATCTGTTAAGGTTAGTAAAAAGGCTTTAAGGTCTACTTTTTCTTGTGCTGACAACTGAACGCCTCCTTGTTGTACTTTTTTCATTAGAGGGTCAATGGTTGTGGAAAACTGTAAGCCTTCACTGTAATGATTAATAACCTCTTCTAGCGTATTAAAACGTCCATCATGCATATAGGGAGCGGTAAAGGCTAAATTACGTAGTGAAGGAGTTCTAAATTTTCCATTGTCTGATGGATCACCGCTAACGGCTCCAAAACCCAAATCAGAAAATTCTTTATCTAAACCATTGTTGTGGAAAGCATTATCGGTCCACAAAGGGTTGTTATCACTCCCATGGCAATGAAAGCAGTCGCCACGGCTTTCATCCATAAAGATTTGAAATCCATTCAATTCCTCAGGACTTAGGGAAGCCTCACCGTTCAGATAACGATCGAATTTTGAATCAGCAGAAATTAGGGTACGTTCAAATTGTGCAATGGCTTTGGTGACTTTTATTGAATCAATAGTTGTTGTTCCAAAAACTTGACTAAATAGTTCTGGGTATTCAGAATCCGCCGCTAGTGTTGTTATAACATTAGACCAGGTGTTGTGCATTTCTTTTACATTGATAACAGGCTCTAAGGCTTGGCGTTCTAAACTTAGTTCTTTACCATCCCAAGCAAAACGATCGGAATAATTCCACGCCAAATTAAAAAGCGGCATGGCATTACGTGATCCGAACAGCCCGTCAATACCTTCACTAAATTGTTTCCCATCTGTAAAGGCCATCTCTGGCTGATGACAATCGGCACAGGCTTGTGTGCCGTCAAAGGATAGTTGTTTGTCAAAAAAGAGTTTTTTTCCTAGAGCAATGCCTTCCACCGTTAATGGATTGTCTGAAGGAATAACAGGTTTAACAAGTTTTTGCTCAAAAAGGGTCGGAATTTCCAAGGTATAGGGGGTTGGAACATAAGCAACTGATGGGTTGTTTTTTGAACATCCCCAAAATAAAAATATCCCGATTAGCATTATTCCTGTTACTCTTCCTACCATCTTAATCATTGGTTTGACCGCTAAATACAGAACGGCCGTTTTGACTTATTTTTACTTGAGCATCAAAATTGGGCATCATCATGGTGCTTATTTGATTTAGATTCCAAAGGTTGGGATTTTTAAACCATTCTGCAATGTTCATTTTGACCTCAATTTCTGTTTGGTTGTTCAAGTTTAATCCCCCTAAATCTATTTCAAAAAAGGTTTCTTGAAATATTAAATTCTCTGGATCACTTCGGTTTACTGCTCGTATAGCATGATAATTGAAGTTAGAAGTGTCGCCAGCTTGATCGATAAACTTTCCATCAAACTGCATGTAGTGATAACCGCCTCCAAGCATTCCAGGAACATTCCATGAGGCTACATTTAGATCTTGATATACCCCATCTTGATTGTCCTTTTCATCAAAGCCAAAGATCATAGAAGCCTTCATATACCGCCCTAAAAGAATGTTTTCTGTAATGGTAAATCTAAGGCTTTCAGGGTTTTCAAGATCAATCAAATGGTGCCCATCCAAAATGGTAGTTTGTCCGTTTTCATGGGTTAATGTAATTTTAGAAATCAAATAACGTAGACGCTCAATACTGATTTTTTCCCCATTAGCATTGGTAAATTTCAAACTGCTAAAATCAGATTGCGAGACTACCACTTCATCCCAGTTATGAGAAAATTTAAAACGGATTTGCCCTTCCAATGGTGTTTTTTGTTTGGCACATGAATAGCTAAACAAAAGAACAAACACCATTAGTATCATTCGGATTTTCATGGTGCTATGGTTTTTATAATTAATAAATCTGAAAACCCTTTGTTTGCGTTGAGATCTCCATCATTGCTGCTCGTTTCTCCAACAGCTATAATTGTTTTATTTTGTAATTGAACAGCGTCATAAGCAAAGTCAATATTTGACCCTCCAAAAGATTGTTGCCATTGCATTACATTCCCTTGAGAATTCGTACATACAATCCATGCATCATTTTGACCTTGGTTGGTGGTTAGGTCACCATCTGTACTTCTTGAGCTTCCAGAAATCAGTAAATTATTATTGGCCAAGACGGTGATGGAACGTCCTACATCAAAACTACTCCCCCCAAAAGTATTCTCTTGTAACAGTTCCCCTGTTGGCGAAATTTTTATAACCCACAAGTCTGCACCTCCTTTATTGTTAGAAACATTTTGATCGCTACTCCGAGTATCACCAACAACAAAATAATTTCCCTGAGCATCCGTGCGAATTGCATGGGCTTCGTCTATTTGATTGCCTCCATAATTTTTTTCCCAAAGTAACTTCCCTTGATCGGAAATCTTAATTACCCAAAAATCATAACTTCCACGATTATTGGAAATATCGGTTTCAACACTGTCGGAAGAACCAACAATAATATATCCTCCACCCTCTAAAGCAGTTACATCATAAGGGGTGTCGGTAAATCCACCCCCATAATAATTTCGCCATTGTTCATTTCCATTGGCATCAAGCTTAATGGCCCAATAATCACCCCCTGCATGCCTTTGCTTTCTTCGATTGCCCAAACCTCCCGAAGCAGTCACATCTAACACCCCAACTAGGAGATAGCCACCATCGAGGGTCTGTATTAGGTGAGTCCCAAAATCAGAACCTGAATAGCCAAATGTTTTTTCCCAAATTGAATCTCCGGCTGCGTTTAATGAGGCCAGCCATATATTTCTTGAAAGAGTGCTGGAGGTGTCATCAGTTACAGTACTTTCTTTAAAGCCTAAAACAGCAAAACCCCCCTCTTGTTTTTCTAAAAGGCTCAACCCCCGATCATTTCCAGATTCCCCAAAAGTTTTGTCCCAAAGTAACTCTCCAGATGCATCAAATCGAAGTAACCAAACATCAAAACTTTCATCGGCCTTTCCCAAAAGATCACCGTCAGAGCTTTGCGTATGACCAATAACGGCAAAACCTCCCTCCGATGTTGGAATGACCGCTTTGGCAACATCATTCTTGGAACCGCCAAAAGTCTTTATCCAAGTGGACTCTTCGGAAATTGAGTTAGAATCTTCCGTTTGTGATCTTTCTTTGGAGCAAGAAGCCAATAGGAAACTACACAAAAAAATGAAATATTTTATCATTATTGATTTATTGATAATAATTAAGTGCTTTTTATTTGGTTCTGTTCTAAATGTATTTTATTAATTTGACTTCACCAAAAGAAGACCGTAATGCATATCACTAATAACCACTACCTTACTTTCAAAGAATGGATAAACACTCCAAGCTCCAGCCATATCGGAGGAATTTTTTAATGGGAAAGAATCAAAAAAAGCAACTTCTTCCATTTTTTTATCTTGAATTTGACTAATATCAATTTTTCGGAAGCCTGCACGATAATTGGCTAAAAAAAGTTCATCTCCTCGAACATACATATTGTGATCTGTAGCTTCAGAAGGACCGTAATAGGTGTAATGTAATTTTGGTTCTTCAAGGTTGGAAACATCAAAGACTAAAATCCTTGTTTTGGCTCCAGTTCTGATTTCATCTAATTCATCTCCAACAAAAAAGTAGTGGAAATCTGATGAAAACCAACCTTGGTGGGTATAGTAAGGTTGGGAATAACTAATATCTGAAATTTTTGTGATATTTTGTTTATCCGTGACATCAAGAATTACCACTTTATTTACATTACTCCCAATATATATTTGCTTCCCAACATGATCGGAATCGGGCCCGTCATAAACCACAATTTGTGCATCATGGGTATAAATAGCTCCCGAATAACCGCCAACTTCTTTTGGATTTTTCGGGTCCTGTAAGTCAAAAATGACTGGCCCTCCTTTATTTTTTGTGGTTCCAACGACATAGGCAAAACCAGAAGCTTCATCAATCGCTATATTGTGAGCGTTCCCAAAAGAGCTTATTTTCGTGTCGGCGTTAAAGGTTTGTTCCTCAGTAATTCCTCGTAAATGGGTTAAATCAAAAACCTGAAGTCCGTGGTTCGGGGCTTCACTAACAATATAGGCGTGATTACTGTAAACTTTAATATCTCGCCAAATAATGTTATGAGTTGCTGTTGGAAGTTTTCCAAGATATATTGGAGCTTTGGGATCTGAAATATCGATAAAACCAGTCCCGTCATCAAGTCCCATCAAAGCATATTCTTTACCCGTTTGCTGATCTGTCCAGCCCCAAACATCATTCCCTGAAGAACTTTTAAAATCAGCAATGGAAATCCTTGACAACAAATCATAACCGTTACAAGGGAAGACGTCAGCTAGGCCATTTTCACATGGAGTGAATACTTTGGACGCTGTTTCTTTTGTATCTGTTATATTATTATCCGTATCATCTTTATCGTTATTAGTTTCGGTAGTAACTTCTGTTTTTTCTTCGGTAGCTACGTCCTCTTTTGAACAAGCAATAAAAAGGAAAAATACAACTAGTGGTATATAAAAAAAGTAGTGTTTCATAAGTTTTGGGATTTGGGTTTTGGATTTGGGATTAATTTAAAAAGTATATGATTTATAATAAACGAATTTAAGGATCAAAACCCTAAACCTCATACAAAAATTAACACTTTTTTAAAACCCCTATTCCGTGGGTTTAACCAAAAACAGTCCAGAATTGATATCACTAATAGCTATTATTCCACTTTCAAAAAAGGGGTAAACACTCCATACGCCTTCAAAACTGGCTTGATTGCTTGAAGGATAGGTGTCAAAATAAGCAACTTCCTGCATCCTCTTGTTTTCTATAAGACTAATATCAATTTTTCGCATTCCACCCGTATAATTGGCTAAATACAAGTAATCTCCATTTACATAAGCGTTGTGATCAATGGCACGAAGACCGCTACTATACGTGTGGTGTTCAATTGGATTGTCTAAATCGGTAAAATCAAAAACAAGCAGTCGGGTATTCGCCCCTGTTTGAAGTTCATCTAATTCATCTCCAACAAAAAAGTAGTGGAAATCTGATGAAAACCAACCTTGGTGAGTATAGCCAGCTTGGGGATAACTAATATCTGAAATTTTTGTGATATTTTGTTTATCCGTGACATCAAGAATTACCACTTTATCTTCATTACTCCCAATGTATATTTGCTTCCCAATATGATCGGAATCGGGTCCGTCATAAACCACAATTTGTGCATCATGGGTATAATTAGCTCCCGAATAACCGCCAACTTCTAAAGGGGTTTTTGGATTTTTAATATCGATAATTAATGGGCCACCGCCAAAGCGCGAAGAACCAATAACATAAGCGAAGCCTGAGACCTCGTCAATAGCAATATTGTGTGCGCTGCCGAAAGCAGTGAAACGAGCATCTGCAAAAAAAGTGGTTTGTTGAGTTACGCCTCTTAATTTGGTAAGGTCAAAGACCTGAAGTCCATGGTTCGAGGCTTCACTGACAATAAACGCATAATTTTGATAAACTTTAATATCTCGCCACGAACTGGAAACTGTTGCTGTAGGGAGTTTTCCTAAGTAAAGGGGATTCAGTGGGTCGGAAATATCAACAAATACGGTGCCGTCATTAAGACCCAGCAAGACGTATTCTTTCCCCGTTTGCGTGTCGGTCCAACCCCAAATATCATTTCCCGCTCCACTTTGAAAATCACTTAGAGAGATTCGTGCAAAAAAATCGAAGTCACTACACGGGTAGTTTCCGGCTACCCCATTTTCACAGGGAATGACCACATTGGTTTCTGGCTCTGGTTCCGGTTCCGGTTCCGGCTCCGGTTCTGGTTCCGGCTCTGGTTCCGGCTCTGGTTCTGGTTCTGGAGAAATGATTTCTGGATCAACAGCTGTATTGATGTCTGTTACCGTACAGGAGACAAACATTAATAAAAAAAAGCCAACAAAAAAAGAGCTTAGATATCGCATTTGTTAAAATATAGTATGACAAATTTGCAAACAAAATAACAATTTACTTATGACTTAAAACGATTAATAGTGTTAAAATAGGAGATTACACTATTTTTGTCCCATGTTTGAAAATAAAAGTCATAAAAGTACCCCCTTGTCGGCACTAGGAGAGTTTCAACTCATTGAGCAACTCACCCAATCATTTAAGCTCACACAAAAAAATAGTCTTCTAGGAATAGGAGATGATGCAGCAGTGATGGATTTCACTTCTGGGCAAACAGTAGTAAGTACGGATCTTCTTGTTGAAGGGGTGCATTTTGATTTGGGTTATGTTCCCCTTAAACATTTAGGGTATAAAGCAGTGATGGTCAACTTATCCGACCTTTATGCGATGAATGCTACTGCCACACAAATTACCGTTTCTCTAGCTGTTTCCAATCGATTTCCACTAGAAGCATTGGAAGAATTGTATACTGGTATCCACTTAGCGTGTCAAAATTATAAGGTAGATCTTGTGGGAGGAGACACTACAAGTAGCACTACAGGTTTAATTATTTCTGTAACAGCGATGGGAAGTGTTTCTGAAGAAAAAATTAGCCGCCGTTCGGGTTCAAAAGTAAATGATTTACTTGTGGTTAGTGGAGATTTAGGCGGTGCCTATATGGGGCTTCAAGTGTTGGAACGCGAAAAAGCAGTATTTAAAGTAAATCCAAAATCACAACCAGATTTATCACCCTATACATACAGCATAGAAAGACAGTTAAAACCAGAAGCTAGAAAAGACGTTATCGAACTTCTTGACACCTTAGAGGTTGTTCCAACTGCTATGATTGACATTAGTGATGGTCTTTCGTCTGAAATTCTTCATCTCTCAAAAGCGGGGAGTGTTGGAATTCAAGTGTTTGAAGAAAAATTACCTCTTGACCCTGAAGTCATCAAGGTGTGTGAGGAGTTTAAATTTAATCCAACCACAGCGGTCTTAAATGGTGGTGAAGATTATGAATTGTTAATGACCATTGCGCAGAAGGATTATGAAAAGATAAAGGGTCACCCCTTATTGACAGTCATTGGACATGTTACGGAAAAGGAACGTGGAAATAATCTGATTAATGGTATTGGTCATCAAATAGAACTTACTGCCCAAGGTTGGGAAGCTTTTGATGGATCAGAATCTTAGCCAAGACCAACATCCAAAATCATCATCACAATAAAGCCTAGAATAAAACCTAAAGTAGCTACATCAGTATATTTGTCTTGTTGGGTTTCTGGAATAACTTCTTCCACAACGACAAAAATCATGGCTCCAGCAGCAAAGGCAAGAGCATAAGGCAAAAGTGGTGTAAAAAAAGTAACTGCAACTGCACCAATAACTGCTGCAAAAGGCTCTACCAAAGCAGAAAGTTGCCCATACCAAAAACTTTTAAAACGCGTTGCCCCTTGACGGCGAAGTGGCATAGATACTGCTATTCCTTCGGGAAAGTTTTGAATACCAATTCCAATGGCTAAAGCCACTGCACCTGTGATGGAAGCTTCGGGTATTCCTGCTGCTACTCCTCCAAATAGAACTCCTACAGCAAGTCCTTCGGGAATATTATGCAATGTTATTGCCAAAACTAAAAGGGTTGTTTTATGCCATGGGGTTTTAATCCCCTCACTTTCTTTGAAATTGATATGAATGTGAGGTAAAATCTTGTCGAGACCAAAAATAAATAAGGCTCCAAAACCAAAGCCAATGGCTGCTGGAATCACCTTCACAAAACCTTCTCCTTCGCTCATTTCAATTCCTGGTGCAAGAAGACTCCAAAAACTTGCCGCAACCATAACGCCGCCTGTAAAGCCTAAAAGACCGTCCAATAATGCGCGGTTCATGCCTTTTACAAAAAAAACCAATGAAGCGCCCAAAGCCGTTAGCCCCCATGTGAATAAGGTTGCGTAGAGTGCCCCTAGAATTGGGTCTGTTCCTTCGAAAAATGAAATGATACTATCCATTGAAATTTTAAGGTCAAAAATAAATACTTATTCGCAATCTTAAACAAAATGAATTGGATTTAATTACTTTTGAGATATAAATATGGATAAAAACCGTTTTGACTATATCATTTGTGGGGGTGGTGCATCAGGCCTTCTGTTAACAAAAGGATTAATAACAGATCCTTTTTTTGCTCAAAAATCAATTTTATTGATTGAAAAAGAGGAAAAAAATACCCATGATAGGACCTGGTGTTTCTGGGAAAGTGGAAACGGTGAATTTGAAACTATTGTTCACCATCGATGGGATAATGCTAAATTCAAATCATCTGATACGGCTCTGGATTTTCCCTTAAATCCTTACCAGTATAAGATGATCCGTTCTGGTGATTTTTACCAGTTCATGCACAACAAAACTGCTTCAGCATCACAACTCACCCGATTACAAAGTACAGTTACCTCCATAACTAGTAATTCATCACACACTACGGTTGTTACTGATCAAGGGACTTTTGAAGGGGGTATTGTTTTTTCAAGTATTTTCGATAAGGAACACTTGTTCAATCAAATAAAATACCCTGTTTTACAACAGCACTTTATTGGTTGGTTTATTAAAACTGAAAACCCTTGTTTTCAAGCTGATCAAATCAGCTTTATGGACTTTGACCTTCCACAAAAAGGAGAAACACGGTTTATTTATGTTTTACCTTTTAGTTCCAATGAAGCCTTGGTTGAGTTTACCTTGTTCTCCAAAGATTTACTCAAAACGACTGAATATGAAGATGGTATTGTTTCCTACTTAGCAAAAATAAATTCAGGTGCTTACACGATTATTGAAAAGGAAAAGGGCAGTATTCCAATGAGCTGTTATCCTTTTGATAAAAAAAATAAAGACACCCTTTTTCATATTGGAACCGCAGGCGGGTGGACTAAAGCGAGTACTGGTTTTACCTTCCAAAAAACATTGACTAAGACCAAAGCTTTAATTACGTATTTAAAGACAAATAAACCTCTCTCCCAATTTGAAAAAAGAAACCGATTTTGGTTTTATGATCTGCTCTTTTTAGATGTTCTCTACCGTAATAATGAACTCGGCAGTCAACTCTTTAGCAGAATGTTTCAAAAACTAAAACCCAAATTAGTCTTTAAATTTTTGGATGAAAAAACTTCTCCTTTGCATGAATTGAAAATTTTATCTTCTTTTCCAACACACTACTTTATCAAGGCGCTATTCAAACGCCTTTTTTAAAGTGTTCGATGCATGAGCCATAATCCAAAAGAACGAAGAAGTTCCTTTTTTTCGTTAGGTATTTCTATATGATCCAAAGCTTTAAAAGCCTTTTTAGTATAGTCTTTGACCAAGGCTTGTGTTACTTGTTTTGCTTTTGTTGCCTCAAACAAAGCGGTAACCTCAACTATTTTTTCAGTAGCATCTTCTGGAGTTTTAGAGAACCAACTTGTTAAGGAACTCACCTGCTCAGGTGTTCCACCTGCAAGGGCTTTATGGTAAAGTATTGTTTTCTTATTTTCAATAATGTCACCCCCCACTTGTTTTCCAAAGGTTTCAGGATCGCCAAAAGCATCCAAAAAATCATCTTGAATCTGAAAGGCAATTCCTAACTGAAGCCCATATTGATAAGCCAAATCGGATTGCGTTGAAGAAGCTCCCGCAATAAGTGCTCCCATTTTTAAAGCACAGCCAACCAAAACTGCCGTCTTAAATGCAATCATTTGGAGATAATCGTCTAAGGAAACATTATCTTGAGTTTCGAAATCAATATCCAATTGTTGTCCTTCACACACTTCAAGGGCTGTTTTACTCAGAAGCTGGGTCAAACTTCCAAACAAGGGGTCTTTATATTGATTGAGGAATTGATACGACAAAATTAACATAGCATCTCCAGAAAGAATTCCTGTATTAACATCCCATTTTTGGTGTACTGTAGGTTGCCCTCTTCGAAGGGGAGCAGCATCCATAATATCGTCATGCATCAATGAAAAATTGTGAAACATTTCAATGGCCATGGCGGCGGGAAGCGCCTCTTTTTTTTCTCCTCCAAAACAATCGGTTCCCATTAATGTAATCACTGGACGAAGTCGTTTCCCTCCCATTTCCAAAAGATAATTAATTGGAGTATAGAGATTTTTCGGACCACCATTGGCACGATTCTTTTCTAAATAGGTCAAAAATAAGTCGTGGTAATGCGAAATTGTTTCCATTATTTTTTTTGTAAAAGTAGCTAAAGTTTTGTCTATTTATTTGTGAAAAACTTTGGAAACTTTATTTGTTTTACGAGTTTATTTTATAAGTTTGCAAAAAAATGCTATGAAAGAGGCTATCGTTGATAAAGCGACTGAACTTTTTCTACAACTCGGTTTTAAAAGTGTTACCATGGACGACATATCTGCTGCCATGAGTATTTCAAAAAAAACACTTTATGAAAACTTTGACAACAAAGAGATGCTTGTTGAAGTTTGTGCAAGAAAGCGATTGGTAGAAGTGATTCAATCCATCATAACCATTATTGAAGAATCTGAAAACCCCATTCAACAACTTTATCAAATAAAAAAAGAAGTCTTAAAGCACCTCAGCAATGAAAAGACTTCGCCACAATATCAATTACAAAAATACTATCCTTGTTTTTACACCGAGCTAAAAGAAAAGGAATTCGAAATGTTGGGCAACATCTTTAAAAAAAGTCTTCAAAAAGGAATTGAAATGAAACTTTTTCGCTCGGACATTAATTTAGATTTTGTTACACGTATATACTTTAATGGAATCCGAGGGATTCGCAACATTAATCTTTTCCCTTTGGAATTGTATAAAATTGATGATTTAATGTCTGCCTTTTTTGACTACCACCTTCGGGCCATTTCTACCTCCAAGGGTCTTGAAGTATTAGCAACTATAAAAGATAAAATAAACCTATGAAAATTCCTTTACTCCTTCTTATCTCTTCTTATATTGGGTTCTTAAATGCACAAACAGTCCCCGAAAGCTTAAGTTTGGAAGCTGCTGTCGCTTATGGTATTGAAAACAACAGAAGAATTGTTAACGCAAATTTAGATGTTCAAAAAGCCTATAAAGAAAAGTGGAATACCATTTCCATTGGTCTCCCTCAGATAAGTGCCAATATCGACTATCAAAACTTTTTAAAACAACCTGTTTCATTGATTCCTGCTCAGTTTTTTGGAGGAGCTGAAGGCGAGTTTGCTGAAGTTACTTTTGGAACGCAACAGAATTTTATCGCTGGGGCTCGCCTAACACAACTTTTATTTGACGGCTCTTACTTAGTTGGACTTCAAGCATCGAAAGTTTACCTTAAAATTTCTGAAAATATTTTGGAAAAAACAGTCCTTGAAATTCGTAAAAGTATTATCAACACCTATAGCTCTGTGCTCTTAGCAAGGGAAAATATTGAACTATTAAAGATGAATAATAAGGCACTGAAAAAAAATCTTTCAGAGGTAAATGCTTTATATGTCAATGGTTTTGAAGAGGAAGAAAGTGTGGAACAATTACGACTGACGCTTTCTCAAATGGAAACGCAACTTCTTTATGCTGAAAATTTGGAACGGATTACCCTAAATATGCTAAAGTTACTGTTGGGATATCCCACAGAAAAGACCTTGATCTTGTCAGACAGTCTTCAAGATATCACGGTTCCTGATCTTTTCGAAATGAAAGTGTCAGCAACTTCGGATTTAAGTGAGAATATCGATATCCAAATTGCCACAAATAATGTGGATTCGGAGGCCCTATTGTACAAACTAGAACGTTCAAAGGGACTTCCTAAACTGAAAGCCTTTATCAACGCTAATTATACTGGAAACAGCAACAGCTTTACCTTTTTTGAAAACAATCAGAAATGGTTTGGATCATCGCTTCTTGGGGTGGGTCTTGAAATTCCTATTTTCAGTTCTTTAGGACGTTCTGCAAGAACTCAAAAGGCAAAAATTACTATGGAACAAGCCGAAAACTCCTTAAAAGAAACCGAAGAGCGAATTGCAATTGAATTGTCTTCTACTCAAAATGAATATTCTTTGGCTGTTGCTGCTTATTATTCAGCAATTGAAAATTTAAATCTGGCCGAGAAAATTCAGCAAAAAAATGAAATAAAATATTTTGAAGGAATGGTCACTTCCTTTGATTTAAGACAATCGCAGATGCAATTGTATTCCGCTCAAAATAATTATATCCAAGCCATTCAAAACGTGATCATAAAAAAATTAGACTTTGAAACTTTACTCAACATCCCACAATAATAATCGAATGAAAAAATCCTTATCCCTACTCTCTCTTTTTGTTGTTCTTAGCTGTGGTGAAGAACAATCCAAACCTTTAGAAGCTATTCTAGCTGATGGAACTTTGGAAGAACTACAAGCAGAAAAAATTGTTTATCGCAATAAAATCCAACAATTGGAAGATAATTTGGCCTTAATCAATGCTACTATTGAGACAAAAGATCCCAATAAAAACCTTCCTTTGGTTACATCTGTGGCTGTAGAAGCAGCAACCTTTAAGCATTATGTCACCTTTCAAGGAACCTTAAAAAGTCATAAAAATCTAATGCTTTTCCCTGAAGTTCCAGGAATTTTAAAACGCATCTACGTAAAGGACGGCTCCAAAGTAAAGAAAGGAGCACTTCTAGCGGTTATTTCTGATGGTGGAATGAGTAATCAATTGGAACAATTACAATTGCAATTGGCTTTGGCTAAAACGACTTTTGAACGCCAGCAACGTCTTTGGGATCAAAAAATTGGAGCAGAGATCCAATATCTAGAAGCTAAAACACGTTATGAAAGCCTCGGAAAAAATGTAGCTCAAATGAAAGCACAATTCGCTAAAACAAAAATTTATGCGCCTTTTTCAGGAATCATTGATGAAGTTATTGCCGATTTAGGAAGCAATGTAAGTCCTGGTAGAGACCCTATCATTCGATTGATCAATTTAGATGAAATGTATGTGGCTTCTGAAATCCCTGAAATTCACATTGTCAATGTCGCTAAAGAAAAAGAGGCAACCGTTAGGATTCCTGTTTTAGGACGTACCCTAAATGCAAGAATCGGTCAAGTAGGAAATTTTATCAATCCCAATAACCGTTCATTTCGTGTTGAAGTTCCTTTAGAAAATACTCAAGGAAAATTAAAACCTAATATGACCGCAGAAGTCAATGTTAATGATTACACCCGTGAGGATGCACTAATGGTCGCTTCAAAGGTGATTTTAGAAAATGCAGAAGGCCTTTTTTATGTTTTTAAATTGGAGGCCACCGAAGATTCAACGATTTTTAAAGTCGTAAAAACATATGTTAAATTGGGCAAATCAGCGAACAATAGTGTTGAGATCACTGAAGGCCTTAAAGATGGTGATTATCTTGTTGAGCAAGGTATCCGCTTGATTAAAGATCAACAACTTGTTCGTGTCATTCAATCCTAATTTGTACCTTATTTTGTTATGAAAAAATCATCCAAATTAAAGGAATTTGCTTTTTCCTCATGGGCCATCAACCATGCCACATTTATTTATGTTGTCATTTTCCTCTTTTTCTTTCTAGGGGTTTCATCTTATATGAATCTTCCCCGAGAAAACTTTCCAGAGATCAATAATAATCAAGTTTTTGTAAGCTCGCTCTATCCTGGAAATACTGCTGAGGATATTGAACGTTTAATTACAGATCCTTTGGAAGAGGAGCTTAAAGGCGTTTCTAATCTTGAGGAAATCATCTCCACCTCCTTGGAAGACTTTTCATTGATTACCATCAAATTTGATGAAAATATTGACAAAGACTTGGCGAAACAAAAAGTCAAAGACAAAATTGATGCAGTAACTTCAAGTTCTGATTGGCCTACCTTCAACAATGCTAAAGTGGAACCCACAGCCTTTGAATTTAGTATTTCCGAAGAACAACCCATTTTGAATATTAGTATTATTGGCGATCTACCCATTAAAAAAATGAAATTTTACGGGGAACTCCTTCAAGATCGAATTGAACAATTACCTGCCATTAAAGAAGTAGCACTTCGTGGGGTTCAAGACTTTGAGATTGAGGTGGCCTTGGATTTTGTGAAAATGAATGCTGCAACCGTTTCTTTTGAAGATGTCATCGGAAGTTTAAACCGAGGTAACAGCACCATTTCAGCTGGAAACATTGTTGGTGATGGTATCCGAAGAAATATCCGTGTACTGGGAGAAATTGAAAACCCTGAAGACTTGGAAAGTTTTGTGGTTAAAACACAAAATGGAGCTGTTTATTTAAAGGATATTGCAACGGTTCGTTTTAAGGAAAAAGAAAAAAACTCCTTTGCAAGATCCTATGGTGAAAAGGGAGTAATGTTGGATATTAAAAAAAGAAGTGGCACCAACTTAATCCAATTGGTGGAAAAAATTAGAGTCATTGTCAGTGATGTGGAAAAAAATGATTTCCCAAAGGATCTTAAAGTCACCATTTCTAATGATCAATCGAATGTGACCTTAACCTTAGTGAGTGATTTGGCTAACAATATTATTTTCGGGGTCTTATTAGTTATTACCGTCTTGATGTTTTTCCTAGGCTTTAGGAATGCCCTCTTTGTAGGATTTGCCATCCCAATGTCCATGTTTATGTCCTTTATGATCCTAGGGTTTTTAGGCTTTACCATTAATACCATGGTGCTTTTCGGTTTAATTATGGGATTAGGAATGTTGGTTGATAACGGAATTGTGGTAGTTGAAAATGCTTACCGCTTGATGGAAAAGGAAGGCTTTACAGCTATTGAAGCGGCCAAAAAAGGAATTGGAGAAATTGCCTACCCCATAATTATTTCAACCGCTACAACCATTGCGGCATTTGTCCCTTTGGGCTTTTGGCCAGGGGTTATCGGGGAATTTATGATTTTCTTCCCAATCACCCTTTCCATCGTTTTAGGGTCCTCCTTGTTTGTAGCTATCTTTTTTAATTCAATGCTGGTATCGCGTTTTATGGAAATTAAAGATCGTGAAATGACGATGAAAAGTTTGTGGCGCCTTACTGGTATTTTAGGAGGCTTAGGACTTCTTCTAATCTTTAATCCAGGATTACTTCGTGGATTAGGGACACTGATGCTTTTGAGTGTAGGCTTGTTTTGGGCCTATAAGTTTTTTATCAAAAATGGAGCCGTCTATTTTCAAGAAGTTCTTTTGGTTCGTTTAGAAAAGCGATACACCAAACTACTGTCTTTTGCGCTTCAAGGAAGAAAACCGTACTTCTTTCTTTTTGGAACTATAGCCCTGCTTTTTTCATCCTTTATCATTTTAGGGGTAGCTTCCCCAAAAGTGGAATTCTTTCCAGACAATCAACCCGCACAAATTTTTGTTTATTTAGAATACCCCGAAGGAACTGCCATTGAAAAGACCAATGCAACGACTAAAAAATTAGAAGCCATTGTTCTTGAGGTCATCAATCAAGAAAAATACATGGATAATGGTGAAAATTTTATGGTGGAATCCAATGTTTCACAAGTAGGTTCAGGGGCTCACAATCCAGAAACAGACAGAGGGGGAGATCAAGATATGCCGCATAAAGGAAAGATAACCTTGACCATGAAAGAATACAAATACCGTAAGGGTCTTTCCAGTGAAGTCTTAAGAGGTGAGATTCAAAAAGCATTGGTTGGGAAATTTGCTGGACTATCCATATCTGTTGAAAAAGATGCCAACAGTCCACCAGTAGGCTATCCAGTTACCATTGAAATTAGTGGCGAAGATTATGGTAATCTTATTTTTATTGCTGATGATATTAGAAACTTTTTAGATCAAGAGAATATTCCCGGTGTTGAGGAACTAAAAATTGATGTCAATAAAAGTAAACCCGGAATAAAAATCAATATCGATCGAAAAAAAGCGGGAGAACTTGGCATCTCTGCGGGTCAAATTGGAAGACAATTAAGACGATCGCTCTATGGAGAAAAAGCAGGAATATTCAAAAAAGAGGGAGAAGATTATGACATCAACGTTCGTTTTCTAGAGAAAGACCGAAACAATACGGAAACCTTAATGGATCAGTATATTGTCTTTAGAGACCAAGCCTCAGGAAAGATCAAAGAAATTCCAATCAGTGCGTTGGTAAGTCTCGAAAATTCCTTCTCTTTTAATGCCATAAAACATAAAGATCTGCGACGCGTAGTTACCGTATATTCCTCTGTACTTTCAGGATATAATGCCAATGAAGTCGTGGCGAATGTTAAGAAAAGTATGCTGGAATATAAAATGCCTAATAATGTTGACTATCAATTTACAGGTGAGATTGAAGAGCAAGAAGAAAATATGAGCTTTTTAGTGGGAGCATTGGGTTCAGCTTTAGGGTTGATTTTATTTTTATTGGTTTTACAGTTCAATTCCATTTCCAATCCGATAATCATTCTACTTTCCATTTTTCTCAGTTTTACAGGGGTTCTTTATGGGATTAGTATTTTCCAAATGCCATTTGTGATCATGATGACCATGATGGGGATTATTTCACTTTCTGGAATTGTAGTGAATAACGGAGTTGTATTGATTGATTATACCCAATTACTCTTAGCCCGAAGAAAAGAGGAACTTGGGCTACCCTTAAATGAGATGCTCCCCAGGTTGGAAGCACGAGAAGCGATTATCATGGGAGGTGCAGCGCGCCTTCGTCCAGTACTCTTAACAGCTATTACAACTGTCTTGGGACTTATTCCCTTAGCTACGGGCTTTAATATTGATTTTTCCAGCTTAGTAACGAATTGGGATCCCAAAATCTTTTTTGGTGGCGATAATGTCATCTTTTGGGGTCCATTAGCATGGACCGTCATATTTGGATTGACCTTTGCAACCTTTTTAACATTAGTGATCGTACCGGCCAGTTTTTACATCGTCTATCGTCTTAAATTAAAAATCAAAGCCTTCAAACAAAGCTGAATTTTTACCTAAAATAAAGCTGGTAATTATATACTTAATACATTTGTATTCAATTTTTAATCCATGTTAAGAACAAATCATTGTGGTGCATTAAGCATTTCCCACCTTGGACAGCAAGTTACCCTCTCCGGATGGGTTCAAAAAACACGTAACAAAGGGTTTATGCTTTGGGTCGACCTTCGTGATCGTTACGGGATAACTCAAATCATTTTTGATGAGGAACGAACAGATAAAGCTGTTTTTGATCTGGCACAAAACCTCGGTCGAGAATTTGTAATTCAAGTTGTTGGGGAGGTCATTGAACGGGAATCCAAAAATCCAAACTTACCAACAGGAGACATCGAGATACTTGCCTCTGAGCTTAAAATTTTAAACGCTTCTAAAACACCTCCATTTACCATTGAAGATGCTACGGATGGCGGTGAGGAATTACGAATGCAATACCGCTATTTAGATCTTCGAAGAACACCTGTTCGCGACAATTTGATCTTTAGACATCGCGTAAATATGGAAGTACGTAATTTCCTTTCCAATGCAGGGTTTATTGATATTGAAACTCCCTATTTAATCAAGTCAACCCCAGAAGGAGCCCGCGATTTTGTGGTTCCTTCACGTATGAATGCAGGACAGTTTTATGCGCTTCCCCAATCCCCACAAACCTTTAAGCAATTGTTAATGGTAGGGGGAATGGATAAATATTTCCAAATTGTAAAATGTTTTCGCGATGAAGACCTCAGGGCTGATCGTCAACCAGAATTCACGCAAATTGACTGTGAAATGACCTTTGTTGAACAAGAAGATATTTTAAATCAATTTGAAGGGCTTACCCGTCATTTATTAAAAGAAATCAAAAGAGTCGAAACGAACAACTTCCCGAGAATTTCTTATAATGAAGCTATGGAACGCTTTGGGAATGACAAACCTGATATTCGTTTTGGAATGGAATTTGGGCACTTAAACACAGTTGCAAAAAACAAAGGCTTTACTGTTTTTGATCAGCAAGATTTAATTCTTGGGATTGCTGTTCCTAAAGCGGCTAACTATTCCCGTAAACAAATTGACAAGCTGGTTGCTTGGGTAAAAAGACCTCAAATTGGAGCCAAAGGACTGGTTTGGGTAAAATGTGAAGAAGATGGAAGTTTTAAATCTTCTGTTGATAAATTTTACAGTCAAGAAGATTTGAAAGAATGGGCTTCCATTTGTAATGCAACTGCCGGAGATTTGATTCTTGTACTGTCTGGTTCGCATAAAGAAGCTCCCAGCCAACTTAGTGCGCTGCGAATGGAAATGGCGGAACGCTTAGGTCTTCGTGACCCCAAAGTGTTTGCTCCGCTATGGGTTACTGATTTTCCCTTATTGGAATGGGATGAAGAAACACAACGCTACCATGCCATGCACCACCCCTTTACTGCTCCTAAACCTGAGGATATGCATTTGCTCCAAGACAAACCGCAAGAAGTGCGAGCTAATGCCTATGATTTGGTTTTAAATGGAAACGAAATTGGTGGTGGCTCCATCCGAATTCATGATGCAGAACTACAACAACAGATGTTTGATCTATTAGGCTTTTCTAAAGAGGAAGCCCATAAACAATTTGGCTTTTTAATGGGCGCCTTCCAATATGGTGCACCCCCCCATGGAGGGATTGCATTTGGCTTGGATCGATTGGTTGCCATTTTAGGGGGGCAAGAAACCATCCGCGATTTTATTGCCTTTCCAAAAAACAACAACGGTAGAGATGTTATGATTGATGCTCCTGCTGCTATTGATCCAACACAATTAGAAGAATTAAGGTTACAATCGGTCGTTAAAGAATAAATCCTTACAATGAAATTACTCTTACGTTTTCTATTTATTTGCTTCCTCCTTGGACTTGCAGTAGGTCTTTACTATAAAAATGTGATTGATCCTAAGCTTGGAGACAAAATTGTTGGTTTTTCTGTGGTTTGGGGTACCTTTATTTTCCTACCTCTTTTTCTCTATCATCGATGGAATGGTAAAAAACTAAAGGATTATACATTGACCGAAGAAAACATAAAAAAAATGAGGGAAAATATTGACAATCAAGGTTTTTCAGATACAAAAAAATAAGAAAATCCTTTAAATATCAAAACATTACATTACCTTTGCACAAATTAAATAACAATAATGACTGGTACAGTTAAATTTTTCAATGAAGCTAAAGGATTTGGTTTCATTACAAACGATGAATCCGGAGAAGACGTATTCGTTCACATTTCAGCCCTAAACGGCTTAACACTCCGAGAGGGTGCTAAAGTAGAGTATGTAGAAGAAGAAGGTAAGAAAGGGAAGCAAGCTTCTCAGATCAACCTATTATAATTTATATATTACAACTGCTTTAAAGCATTTCGTTTCAACGAGATGCTTTTTTTATTTCCGCTTGTTTCTAAAAAAGGTGTTAAGTAATTCCATAGACTCTTCCGCCATAACCCCTGAGGATAATTTTGTTTTAGGATGAAGTGAAATACTATTATTGATAAATCCCCTTTTTGAATCTGACGCTCCAAAAACGATGCGTTGCAATTGACTCCAGTACAAGGCTCCTGCACACATCACACAGGGCTCTAAAGTCACATATAAGGTACAGCCTATTAAATATTTCCCATTTAAAAAATTCGCTGCTGCAGTTATCGCTTGCATTTCAGCATGAGCAGTTACATCATTAAGCCGCTCCGTCAGATTATGCGCCCGTGCAATAATTCGTTCATTGACCACCACCACTGCCCCAACAGGAACTTCATCTGAAGCATACGCTTTTTTGGCCTCTTCTAAAGCCTGCTTCATAAAATAGGTGTCGTCTAATTTAAATTCCATTTGACCAATGTACAAAATCATCCCCTTCGGAATACTCAAAAAAAACCAAAGGCGATTAAAAAAAGGGGGTAGTTCAGCCATCCTGCAATAATTTAATAATGGAATACGTACCTTTAATTTTAATTCTAATCCATTCATGAAACTATTTTCTATTCTAGTTGCTGGTCTATCGCTTTTTATCTTTTTTAGATCACCCTATTTAAATGATAAAAAAAAGCAAGACACCTATTCCATTGAGATTTTTATAAAAAAATTATCCTCAGAAAAAGGTCAAATTATGCTTCTTCTTCAAGATGACAACAAGAAAGTTCTTCACAAAAAAGCGGTTAAAGTAGAAGGGATTCCGTTTAAAACCTCTTTAGAAAATATCCCTGCTGGGACGTATAGCTTAAAATTTTTTCACGACGAAAACGAAAATGAAAAAATGGATCTTAATCTGTTTGGAATTCCAAAAGAACAGTATGGTTTTTCCAACAACGCCAATGGTGTGATGGGTCCCCCAAAATTTGAAAAAACACTCTTTGAAGTAACTAAAAAAGATGAAACACTTTATCTTATTGCACGATAACATAAGACCTCTCCAATTAACACCTTTTCGATACTAAGAAAAGAAGGAGAACAGCGAACTCATTTTCTAGCCTAGAATTAATAAGCGATCATAAAATTTAGTCTACTATATTTGTTGCATGTTATTATCCAACATAAAGCGTCCAAAGGATCTTAAGGAATTGTCCTTAAAGTCCTTGAAAAAAGTGGCTGATGAGCTTCGGCAAACCATCATCGAAGTGGTTTCCAAACACGAAGGGCATCTTGGTGCCAGCTTAGGGGTTGTTGAACTTACCTTAGCCCTTCATCATGTTTTTGACACCCCTGAAGATCTCTTAATTTGGGATGTAGGCCACCAAGCCTATGGTCATAAAATTCTTACAGGCCGATTTTCAGCTTTTCAAACCTTACGGCAAACAGATGGAATTAGTGGCTTTCCAAAACGAGAAGAAAGTCCCTACGATGCCTTTGGAACAGGACATGCCTCCACATCAATTTCTGCAGCCTTAGGAATGGCTTTAGCCCATCGATTGGAAGGGAAAAAACACCTTCATCATATTGCTGTAATTGGTGATGCATCCATTGCAGGGGGGATGGCCCTTGAAGCACTCAATCATTTAGGAACCACTGCTGCAAATGTATTGGTGGTGCTTAATGATAATGCCATAGGAATTGACCCCAGTGTAGGAGCGTTGAAAAACTATTTTGAAAAAGTTAAAAAACAACCCAAAGCGGCAAAAAATATCTTTGAGACACTCAACATTCCTTATTATGGCCCTGTTGATGGTCACGACCTCCAAGCCATGATAAAAGCCTTGGAAATACAAAAAGATAAAGAGGGCCCACGCTTACTTCATGTCATCACTAAAAAAGGGAAAGGCTTATCACAAGCGGAAACAGATCAGATTCGGTATCATGCCCCTGGAAAATTTGATCGTCTAACAGGGAAACTTTTAAAAACTCACAAAAAAGACAAAACAAAATTTCAAGATGTTTTTGGGAAAACACTGGTCACTTTAGCCGCATCCAATCCAAAAATTGTCGCCATAACCCCCGCCATGCCAACAGGAAGCGGACTGACGCCAATGATGGAACGCTTTCCAGATCGTTGTTTTGACGTTGGAATTGCGGAACAGCATGCTGTGACCTTGGCCGCAGGAATGGCTACCCAAGGATTTATTCCCTATTGTACCATCTATTCTACTTTTTTACAACGGGCTTACGATCAAGTAATCCATGACGTTGCTTTACAAAAACTTCCTGTTATTTTTTGTGTGGACCGTGCTGGGTTGGTTGGACATGACGGGCCTACTCATCACGGAGTATTTGATATGGCCTTTTTACGTTGTATCCCTAATTTGACGATTGCCGCTCCCAAAGATGAAGTGGCACTTCGCAACCTCCTTTATACTGCTCAATTAGGATTAAAACAACCTTTAGCCATCCGATACCCTCGTGGATACGGACAATTAACCCAATGGGAACAAACGTTTGAAAAAATAGATTTTGGCAAGGGAAGTTGTTTAAAAAAAGGAGGTGAATTGGCTATAATTAGTGTGGGAACCCTTGCTACAACAGTAGCATCAGCAATT
>CBFIJI010000012.1:0-35325 GCA_965662885.1 Flavobacteriaceae bacterium
GAAAAGATAAAAATTACAAAAAAATAAGGTATTAATTTGAGGGCTGCATTCATTTGAGTATGAAATTTATAAGGCTAAATTACCGCTACTAAATCTTTCAAAATATGATAAAAATCACAAAAAAAATTACAAATTGTAGTCAAAGAGCATTTTACTACAACTGAAATGGATGGAAATACAATAAAAACTTGTCATTAGGAACTACGGAAGTCCAAACCTTCGTTCATCTAACGTGGATCTTTATTGTGGATAGTCCTATTTGAATTTCTAGAGCAAACCTAAAAAAATTGAGGAAACAAAGATATCTTGATATTGGGCATAAAAAAAACCGCATTTACATGCGGTTTTTAGAATATTGTTCAATGAGGTTTTAGTGTTGGAGTTCTTCTTCTCCTTCTTTTAAAGGAATGTGCTGTGGGATAAAGTCATCCTCAGCACCAGGTTTAGAATAGTCATAGGCCCAACGGTGGACGTGAGGGATTTCTCCTTCCCAGTTTCCGTGAATGTGTTTCACAGGAGCTGTCCATTCCAAAGTAGTGGAACGCCATGGGTTCTGTTCTGCAGGCTTTCCGTAAAACATACTGTGGATGAAGTTGTATAAAAACACCAATTGACCTGCTCCAGCAATCAATGCAAAAACTGTAATCAATACATTGATATCTGCTAAATCATCGAAATATGGGAACGCCGTATTGGTGTAGTAACGACGTGGAAGTCCAGCCATTCCAATAAAGTGCATGGGGAAAAAGACACCATAAGCACAAACGGCAGTAACCCAAAAGTGGATATACCCCATATTTTTGTTCATCATACGACCAAACATTTTAGGGAACCAATGATAGACTCCAGCAAAAAGACCATATAGTGCAGAAATACCCATCACCAAGTGGAAGTGAGCAACTACAAAATAAGTGTCGTGAACGTTAATATCTAGGGTACTATCCCCAAGAATAATCCCTGTTAAACCTCCTGTTATAAAGGTGGAAACCAAACCGATTGAAAACAACATCGCAGGGTTGAGCTGTAGATTCCCTTTCCAAAGCGTGGTAATATAATTAAACGCTTTAACGGCGGATGGGATAGCAATTAAAAGTGTTGTAAATGTAAATACAGATCCTAAAAATGGATTCATCCCAGAGATAAACATATGGTGTCCCCATACGATGGTAGACAAAAATGCAATCGCAAGAATAGAAGCTACCATTGCGCGGTAACCAAAAATAGGTTTACGAGCATTTGTCGCAATAACCTCAGAGGTAATTCCTAAGGCAGGAAGTAATACAATATAAACTTCAGGGTGTCCTAAAAACCAAAATAAGTGTTCGTACAATACAGGCGATCCTCCTTGGTAATGCAATACTTCTCCTTGAATAAAGATATCTGAAAGGAAAAAGGAAGTCCCAAAGCTACGGTCCATGATTAAAAGAAGCGCCGCTGAAAGTAATACAGGGAAGGATACTACACCAATAATGGCGGTAACAAAAAAGGCCCAAATGGTTAAGGGTAAACGCATCATCGACATCCCCTTAGTTCGTAAGTTAATAACGGTGACGATATAGTTTAATGAGCCTAACAGGGAAGAGGCGACAAAGATAGCCATAGAAACCAACCATAAGGTCATTCCCATTCCTGATCCAGGTTGTGCTTGTGGCAAGGCACTTAATGGAGGATAAATTGTCCATCCTGCTGCTGCAGGTCCCGCTTCTACAAAAAGAGAAATCAACATGATTACACTGGACAAAAAGAAGAGCCAGAAAGAAATCATATTTAATAGTCCGGAGGCCATATCCCGTGCTCCGATTTGTAATGGAATTAGAAGGTTACTAAAGGTTCCACTTAAACCAGCAGTAAGTACAAAAAATACCATGATGGTTCCGTGGATGGTGACCAAAGCCAAATAAACGTTGGGGTCCATAACACCATCAGGTGCCCATTTCCCAAGTAGTACTTCAAAAACTCCAAAAGGCTGTTCAGGCCAAGCGAGTTGTAAACGGAAAAGCAATGACATTGCGATACCAATGATCCCCATAAAGAGACCTGTTATTAAATATTGTTTTGAAATCATCTTGTGATCTTGACTAAAGATGTATTTCGTTACAAAGGTTTCTTTGTGATGATGTCCGTGATCCTCTTCGTGAACTTGCGCTGCTACTGTTGACATATCTTTATTTATTTAGGTAAGTTAATTATTGAATGACTTCTGCAAAAGTTTGTTGCTTAGAAATCCATTTTTCGTATGCTTCTGGTGATTCTACAATTATTTTCATTTGCATGTTGTAGTGCGATGCACCACAAATTTTATTGCAAAGTAATAAAAAATCAAAGGTGTATGGCTCTAAAGCTTCTTCACCGTTGGCGATTAATTCTTTACTTTTTTCAGAACGAAGCTTATTAATTTTTTTGACTTTTGCAATCATATCAGGATTCATTCTCATTTCCTCTGTTGTCATATTGGGTACAAAGGCAAATTCAGTAATCATTCCTGGAACACAGTTCATTTGTGCTCTAAAGTGTGGCATGTATGCTGAGTGTAAAACATCTTGAGAACGCATTTTAAAAATAACTTCTCTTCCTACAGGTAAATGCAATTCTTGAACAACAACGTCATCAAAACCGTTTGGGTCTGTGGCATCAATTCCCACTAGATTCTTTCCCTCAAAATCTTGGAGGAAACGAACGTTAGCATCTCCCAGTACTCCGTCTTCTCCAGCGTACCTTGCTTTCCAATTGAACTGCTGAGCATATAATTCAACCATCAAGGCTTCATCATTTTCTTCAACATTCATAATATTTGTCCAAGTGTATAATCCATAAAGGATTAAGCCTGCCAAAACAAAAACGGGTATGATGGTCCAAAGCAATTCAAGACGATCGTTGTCCGCATAAAACAGTGCTTTTTTACCTTTTTCGCCTCTGTACTTATAAGAGTAGTAATGAAGCAAGGCTTGTGTAATCGTTTGGACAAAGAAAATGACCGCAAAAGAGATCCACATTAAGTTATCGTAATCACTACCGTGTTCAGAAGCTGCTTCGGGAAGTAAAACATCCCCATAGGCCCAAAAAGAAAAAATGGTAATTGCGTAGATAAAGATTAAAAAGGCGAACATGAGTTTACCATTATAATCGTTATCCTTATCATCGGCAATTTGGGTATTGACTTTCTTAAACTGTGATAATTGAAAAATTTTAGTAATCTGCCATAAGGCTATGGCAACTAGAACAAGAACAGTAAATATTAATAAAAACGTCATCTATCTTTTCTGTTAAATTATTTAATAATGAAAGCGTTCACTCTCTCCAATATAGGGGTCACCTTTAGCCAATAATGGAGCTTTTGTTAATTCTTTGAAAACTATGTATAGGAATAAGCCAAGGAAGAATAAAAATCCTCCAATCTCTGCAAATCCTATATACCATTGATCACCAACGGCCGAAGGCATAATCATGTTAAACACGTCTAAATAGTGTCCTAGGATAATAACAATACCTACCATGATAATAAAATAATTAGTTCGTTTATAGTCACTATTCATCAATACTAAGAACGGGAAGATTAAATTCATCACCAACATACCAAAGAAAGGAAGTTGATAATCTTCAATTCGAGTAATGAAATAGGTAACTTCTTCGGGAATGTTGGAATACCAGATCAGCATAAATTGGGAGAACCATAAATAAGTCCAAAAAATACTAATAGCAAACATAAACTTACCCAAATCATGGATATGACTATCATTTACAAAATCTAAATATCCTTTACTTTTTAAGAATATAGTCATCATTGCAATGACTGTAATCCCTGAAACAAACATACTAGCAAATACATACCATCCGAAAAGAGTACTGAACCAGTGTGGATCAATGGACATAATCCAATCCCAAGACATCATAGATTCAGTAACAATATAGAATACTAAAAAGGCTGCAGAAATTCTGAAATTAATTTTGTGATTGGAGATATCTCCAGTTGGTGCATTGTCTTGTGCCAAGGAGAATTTTCTAGAAAAATAACGATAAGCAGACCAGCCTGCAATATAAATAAGAGCTCTAATCAAAAAGAAAGGAACATTTAAAAATCCAACTTTACCACGAATCAAAGCATCATGTGCCACGACTTCGGGATCCATCCAAATAAACAGATGATTTAAGTGCATTCCTGAAAGTGCAAGAATAACAAAAACAATCAAAGCTCCGGGGAGTAAGTAAGCCGTTATCGCTTCCATAACACGATACAAAACTGGTGACCATCCGGCCTGAGCAGCTCTTTGAATCGCATAAAAAGCAAGAACTCCTAATGAGATCATCATAAAGAAAAAGGCGGCTACATATAAAGCAGCCCATGGTTTATTCTTTAGTTGATTAAAAAGATGTTCGGCGTGGTCATCGTCATGTCCTTCTTCAGAGGCATGAGCAGTTTCTTCTGCGTGATGCGTATCCGTTTGGTGGGCATCCCCCTTATCGCTAGTCGCGCCATGGTCTGAATTCATTCCATGAGTTTCCTCATGACCAGCAGTGGCTGAATGATCGGAAGGAGCATCATGTGACGACCCGTGATCACCTCCATGGCCATCACCATGAGCATCAGCGACCATTGCTTGAGCCTCTTCAATCGTATCTGGAGCCATCAAAAAGCCATAGCCAAGACCGAGCAGACCCAAAAGCATCAACCCAAAAGTGAAATTTCTAAATTTATTTGGAAATGTGTACATCATCTTACTTTGAATAAGTGCAATTATTTAATCAATTGAGCTCTTAAACTCATTACGTGTTGAGCAATTTGCCAGCGCTCTTTTGCGTTAACTTGTCCAGCATGGGAACCCATAGCGTTTTTACCATACATTAAAACATGATAGATACTCCCAGGAGTAATTTCACGATCTGCATAACTTGGAACACCAAGAAATTTTTCTCTGGTCATTAATATACCCTGTCCGTCACCTTTACTTCCGTGACAAACGGCACAATAAATATCGTAAAGAGCTTTCCCATTGGCTTCATTATCTTCGGTAGGCTCCAACGGAGATATCAACCCAATTTTAGCAGCTTCATAGCCTTCATTAGTGTCAGGATAGTCATAAGGTGCCCATCCTCTGGCAATAGAACCTTCAGCGGGAAGCTGTGCTTCAATACCATTAGCAAAAGCATCGGAATCAGCATAGGTTTCATAACCTATCGGTTCATACATGTTTGGAAAATATTGATAATTCGGCTTTGCTGGGTCAAAACATGACTGAAGCCCCATCAGCGCTATACCACTTAAAAGAAGTCCAATTCGTTTCATATTATTCAGGCTTTTCAATGATTGAAATATCAATTGCTCCTGTTTTTTCCAAGAGTTTTTTTAATGCGTCTTCGTTATCGTGTACTCCGATTTCCACTAAAAATTTATCATCAGTAGTCAAAGGATTTGGATTTTCCGCTTTTTTAAAGGGCCACAACCTACTACGTAGATAGAAGGTAATCACCATTAAGTGAGCAGCAAAAAATACGGTCAATTCGAACATAATCGGAACGAAAGCAGGTAAATTTTCTAAATAAGAAAAACTAGGTTTTCCTCCAATGTTTTGAGGCCAGTCCTCAATCATGATATAATTCATCATTGCAATCGAAACACAAAAACCGATACAGCCATATATAAAAGCCATAATCGCAATTCTTGTTTCCTCCAACCCTAGAGCTTTATCTAGACCGTGTACTGGAAAAGGCGTATATACCTCTTCAATATGATGTTTTTCTGAACGAATTTGCTTGACAGCACTTAATAGCACGTCATCATCGTCGTAAAGCGCATGAACTACTTGATTACTCATTTGTCGTGTCTCTTAATTTTTTATAATTGTCTCCTGAGGATTTTAAAATTGTTTTTACTTCTGCTTGAGCAATTACTGGGAAGGTTCTGGCATAAAGCAAAAAGAGAACAAAAAAGAATCCAATGGTTCCGATAAATATTCCAATATCAACAAAAGTAGGGGAGAACATTGTCCAAGAAGATGGAAGATAATCACGGTGCAATGAAGTCACGATGATTACAAAACGTTCAAACCACATCCCAATGTTTACAATAATCGAGATGATAAAGGATAGCATGATACTGGTTCTGATCTTTTTAAACCACATTACCTGTGGAGTAATTACATTACAAGTCATCATGGACCAATAAGCCCACCAGTAAGGTCCTGTTGCACGATTAAGGAAGGCATATTGTTCGTATTCAACTCCAGAATACCAAGCGATAAACAGCTCCGTGATATAGGCGACCCCAACAATAGATCCTGTTATCATAATTACAATGTTCATCAACTCAATATGTTGAACAGTGATATAGTTTTCTAAGTTCGAAACCTTACGCATTATTATTAATAAGGTATTTACCATAGCAAATCCCGAGAAAATAGCCCCAGCAACAAAGTAGGGTGGAAAAATCGTAGTGTGCCATCCAGGAATTACGGAAGTAGCAAAGTCAAAGGATACAATGGTATGTACAGAAAGTACCAAAGGTGTTGCCAATCCAGCAAGAACTAATGATACCTCTTCGAAACGTTGCCAATCTTTCGCACGTCCACTCCAACCAAAACTGAGCAAGCTGTATATTTTCTTTTGAAAGGGCAATACTGCACGATCACGGATCATTGCAAAGTCAGGAAGTAAGCCTGTCCACCAAAACACAAGAGATACAGAAAGATAGGTAGAGATCGCAAAAACATCCCATAATAATGGAGAATTAAAATTCACCCATAGTGATCCAAATCCATTAGGAATAGGTAAAACCCAGTAAGCCAACCAAGGACGTCCCATGTGAATAATTGGGAACAAACCAGCTTGAATTACAGAGAAAATTGTCATGGCTTCCGCAGAACGGTTAATAGCCATACGCCATTTTTGTCTAAATAAAAGGAGTACTGCGGAAATCAAGGTTCCAGCGTGACCGATTCCAACCCACCAAACAAAGTTGGTAATATCCCAGGCCCAACCCACAGTTTTATTTAAACCCCAGGTACCAATCCCAGTAGAAATGGTATAAATAATACAACCTACACCCCATAAAAAGGCGGTTAGTGCAATACCAAAAACAATCCACCATTGCTTATTCGCTTTTCCTTCAACAGGAGCAGCAACATCAATAGTGACGTCGTGATAGGATTTATTTCCTGTTACTAATGGTTTTCTTATCGGTGCTTCGTAATGCGATGCCATACGATTAATTATTTATGTCTTTAATTAAACTTCGTCTGTGTTTCTAACTTTCACTTGATACATGACGTTCGGTTTTGTTCCAACACTTTCTAACAAGTGATACATTCGATCGTTTTCTTTCAATTCAGCAACTTTACTGTCTTTATCGTTAATGTCACCGAAAACCATCGCTCCAGTGCCACATGCTTTTGAGCAGGCTGTTTGGAATTCACCGTCAGTAATTTCACGACCTTCCAATTTAGCATCTAAAATTGTTTTTTGTGTCATTTGAATACACATGGAACACTTTTCCATAACCCCACGTGAACGTACAACAACATCAGGGTTTAAGACCATTCGTCCCAAATCGTTATTCATGTGATAATCAAACTCATCGTTCTTATTGTAAAGGAACCAATTGAATCGACGTACTTTATAAGGACAGTTATTGGCACAATAACGTGTTCCAACACAACGGTTATAAGCCATATGGTTTTGTCCTTGACGACCATGTGAACTTGCTGCAACTGGACAAACAGTTTCACAAGGAGCATGATTACAATGCTGACACATTACAGGTTGAAAAGCTACTTGAGGATTTTCAGAGGCTTTTTCCATTTCACCAAACGTGGTTAATGAATCCGATAGACCTGAAATTCCCTCAATGGTTTCATCGTCCCCCTCAAAAGTAGTCTCCGAAGAATAATAACGGTCGATACGTAACCAGTGCATATCTCTAGACTTACGTACCTCTTCTTTTCCAACTACGGGTACATTGTTTTCGGAATGACAGGCGATGACACACGCACCGCAACCAGTACATGAGTTGAGATCTATAGAAAGGTTAAAGTGATGTCCGATAGATCGGTCAAACTCTTGCCACATGTCCACTTCAGGTGAAGTAACGGGCGTTTCTATATGATTTTTACTTACCATTGGAACAGGATTCCAATCGCTTTTATTTTTGGTACTGAATATTTCAAGATTAGTCTCCTTAACAATATCACCACGTCCCATCAAAGTGTTGTGTAATTGAACACAAGCAAATTCATGGGTTCCTGAAGCCGGTTTAATCGTAACAGATTGGGCTTTATTAAATCCATTGTAAAAAGGATAGGCGTTAACACCTACTTGCATTTCGTCTTTCAATCCTTTACGTTTTCCATACCCAAAAGCAAGTCCTACAGTACCTTTGGCTTGTCCGGGTTGGATTAAAACAGGAACAGTCGCTGTTTTATCTCCTACCGAAATGGTCGCATAGCTTCCATTAAGACCTCCGTTGGCAACATTATAATTAGTAAGCCCGATACTATTCGCATCCGCAAGGGATACGGTAAGGTAATTGTCCCAACTCACTCGTGTAATCGGGTCAGGAAATTCTTGTAGCCACGGGTTATTGGCTTGTTGACCGTCACCCATCCCCGTTTTAGAATAAAGTACTAATGACATTCCTGAATCTTTAGCAGCTGCCAAAGTCGTTAGTTCATTAGATATACTAGTGGTTCCTCCAGCAAAAACTATGTTTTCTTTAGAATGAAATCCATCGTGAAGTGCATCACTCCAAGAGGCGCCCTCTAAAACAGCGTCATTCCAATAGTTTTTAATGGCATCATAATAGCTAACAGAAGCCTCTGATATACGAAGGATAACGTCTTGGAATTGTTGCGTATCAAATAATGGACGAATCGTTGGCTGTGCCAACATATAATGTCCGTGTTTAAATTCATAATCTCCCCAAGATTCGAGGAAGTGTGGCGTAGCAGCGATAAACTGAGCAGCCGAGGCAGTTTCGTCTTCTTTGGAAGAAAAAGCCAGAGAGAATTCTAATGCTTTCATAGCTGATGCAAAAGCTTCTCCTTCTGGTAAGGTAAATGCTGGGTTTATACCTGCAGTAATCAACCCCTTAACTTCACCAGAGGCCATATCCTCTAATAAGGTTGTTAATGCAGTAGCATCTCCTTGCTTAATCATTCTAGGTGCAGTCAAATCAAAGGCCTTGCTTTGAAGGGCTTCATTAATGGCCAACACCACCGTTTGTGCATCAACATCATCAATTCCCGAAACAACTACAGCATCACTACCTGATTTTTTTAAGTGTGCTACCGCTGATTCAACATGCTTTTTAGTTGCAGCATCAAGGGAACTCGATATTGACGTTCCTGTTAAAGCAGCATAAATATGCGCTAAAATCTGTTTGAGTTGAGCAGGGGTTGTTGGTACTCTATAATCTGCATTGGCACCACTCAGGGTCATGTTGGACTCAAACTGAATGTGCATGGACATTTCAGCCTTACCGTGGTTTTTGTGAGGTACACGTCCTTTTGCATATCCACCGTCATAACCACCACCTTGCCAGTCCCCTAAGAAATCTGCGTCAACAGAAACTATGGTCTTGGCTTTGGAAAAGTCATAATCTACTAAGGCGCGAAGGCCGTAGCTTTTTTCAAATGCATTTAAGGCTGCATCTGAACTGATGGCATCATAAACAACATGCTTTACGTTGGGATATACACCAATTAGATCCTCAATAATTTTTTTAGTGGTCGGACTTGCAAAAGTTTGTGTTAATAAAACAACTTGCTTATCTGTTGCGGAAAGTGCTTTCATCATTGCACCTACCTGACTGTAAAAGTCATCCCAACTTACGTCATTTCCATAGGCTTTTGGCCCTTGAAGACGGAGTGCATCATACATTGAAAGAACCGATGCATGCACACGGGCATTAGCAGTCCCCATTGTTGGTGCATCAGGATTATTTTCCACTTTTATAGGTCTTCCTTCTCGTGTTTTAATTAAGATACTTCCATAATCAAAACCATCTGCAATTGCGGTTGCATAATAGTTAGCAACACCCGGGCGAATTTGCTCTGGTTGTACAACATAGGGTACTGATTTTATCACAGGCCCTTCACAAGCAGCAAGAGTTGCTGCAGCAGTACTAAAACCAACATACTTCAAAAAGTCTCTTCTTGAAGTGCTGCTGTCTTCCATTGTTTTTTGATCTTCTAAAAAATCATCAACAGGAAGTTTTTCAACAAACTCGTTTTGTTCCAACTTTTGAACAATGGCGTTGTCCTGGTCAAGTTGTTCTATGTTTTTCCAGTAAATTTTGTTTGATGCCATAAACTTTTCTTAATCGCTTCTTTTAATAATGACATTTTCCACACTCTAGCCCACCCATTTGAGCAACGGTAAGTTTTTCAACACCGTATTTCTTTGACAATGCTTCGTGGATTTTGGTGTAGTATTCGTTATCTTCTACTTTGACGTTTGTTTCTCGGTGGCAATTAATACACCAGCCCATGGTGAGTGGTGAATATTGATACATGATCTCCATTTCTTCAACTGGGCCATGACACTTTTGACAAGCAATTTCTCCCACCTCAACGTGTTGTGCGTGATTGAAATAAACGAAATCAGGAAGATTGTGTATTCGAACCCATTTAACAGGTTGGGTCTCTCCTGTATATTGTTGGTTTTCTTCGTCCCAACCAACTGCTGCGTAAAGCTTTTTGATCTCGTTGGTATAGAAATCCTTGGTGTATCCATTTTCTAGATCTTCTTCTCCGTTGTACTCTGCGATATTTCTATGGCAATTCATACACACATTGAGAGATGGAATACCTGAATGTTTTGAAACTCGTGCTGAAGAGTGACAGTATTTACATTCAATTTCATTAGCTCCTGCATGGATCTTATGGGAATAATGAATCGGTTGAATAGGCATATACCCTTGATCCACACCTACCTGCATAAAATAACCATACACAAAATAAGCACTGCTTAAAAGTAATAAAACAACAGAGACAATTACTAGAAACTGATTCTGAACAAAGGCTTTCCAAATAGGAGTTCTTGTAGGCTTTGGTTCAGGTGCAATGTCAACGCCACTCACCTGAGCGATACGCAACAATGTTTTTTGTACCAAAAACAACATGACAACAAGAAGCAAAAATACCATAACCAAGGCTCCTAGGATGATGTTGTTGCTTAGGCCAGAAGCCGATGCGGCAGGAGCTGCTGCTGAAGCTGCTGTTGCAACTGGTGCAGGCGGTATATAGTCCGTATAAGCTATGATGTTGTCAATATCTTCATTGGAGAGCTGCGGAAAAGAAGTCATTACTGACTTGTTATACTCTTCATAGATTGCCACAGCTTGTGCATCTCCAGACTTAATCATGGCAGAGCTGTTTTTAATCCAAGTATACAACCATTCCCGATCGTATTTTTTGGAAACACCGCGTAGTGCGGGACCAACAGCTTTTTTATTAAGTTTATGACAAGCGGCACAATTTGCATTGAACAACGTTTTACCTGCTTTTACATTCGCATCGTCTTGTGCATAGGCGGTATCAATCGAAAAAAATGATACGAAAAGTAATACCGAAATAACGCGCAGGACAAAGGGTCTTGAAAGTACCTTTACCATCTTCATTGATTGTGTAATAAATGTCAAAATTTCTATTCTAAATCCACTACAAAAATAAGCGATAGACTCCGTAAGAAAAACTGTTCACACAACAAATGCTTAATTTATATTTATTCTAAATAACGAGTGAGGTTTGTTTATTATCTAAAATTTTTAAATAAATATTACTTTCTTTGTGGCATGATAAATTTGGGAGCAAACAAGCTTTTTTTAGGGCTTTTTTTAGCAATTCCGATGTTGGCTTTCAGCCAAGAAGGAAAGATTACCGTTAGACAAAATCCAATTATTGATAGCCTGATGGCGATTAAAATTGAGAATGATCGTGCGATTTATAACAATCAGTACTATACAATTCAGCTCTATTATGGTAATTACGCCAAAGCGCAAGAAAAAATGACCTTGTTTAAAGGGTCTTTTCCTCAAATTGAAGTAAATCTTAGCTTTGAAACACCTAACTATAAAGTTCAGGCTGGTAAATATAAAGACCGTTTACAAGCTGAACAAGAGTTGGACACCATTAAGAATTCCTTTCCAACTGCTTTTTTATTGACTAAAAAGTAAATTACAATTTCTTTTTAACGGCTACTTCTTTATAACACTCGATGACATCGCCTTCTTTGATGTCGTTGTAATTTTTTATTTGTAAACCACAATCATATCCTTTGGCCACCTCTTTAACATCGTCTTTAAAACGTTTTAAGGAGCTGAGTTCTCCAGTATATTGAACAACTCCTTCGCGAATGATTCGAATTCCTGTATTGCGGAATATTTTTCCAGTCATCACCATACAACCTGCAATAGTTCCCACTTTTGAGATTTTAAATGTTTCACGAATTTCTGCTGTACCCGTAATTTCTTCTCGCATTTCAGGGGAAAGCAACCCTTCCATCGCATCTTTAACATCGTTAATTGCATCATAAATGATGGAATAAGAACGAATATCAATCGCTTCTTTTTCTGCCAATGCACGGGCATTCCCCATTGGTCGTACATTAAACCCAATTACAATTGCGTCAGAAGCTGAGGCCAACAACACATCGGATTCGGTGATTGCTCCAACGCCCTTGTGAATAATGTTTACTTCGATTTCTCCCGTTGAGAGTTTCTGTAAGGAATCGGTAATGGCTTCAACAGAACCGTCAACATCACCTTTAATAATGATATTTAATTCTTTAAAGTCACCTAGAGCAATTCGCCTACCAATTTCGTCAAGAGTAATATGTCGTTGTGTTCGAACACTTTGCTCTCTAAGAAGCTGCGTTCGTTTTGCTGCAATTTGCTTGGCTTCACGTTCATCTTCTAGTACGTGGAAAGTATCACCTGCACCCGGAGCACCGTCTAATCCAAGGATAGAAACGGGGGTTGCCGGAGGGGCAGCCTCGAGGGTATTCCCTCGTTCATCAAAAATAGCTTTTACTTTCCCGCTTTGCTTCCCTGCAAGCATATAGTCCCCAATTTTAAGGGTTCCATTTTGTACCAAAACAGTTGAAACATATCCACGACCTTTATCCAAAAAGGCCTCTACAACAGTTCCTTTAGCATTTTTGTTAGGGTTCGCTTTTAATTCGAGAATTTCAGCTTCTAGTAATACTTTTTCTAAAAGTTCTTTAATACCTGTTCCTTTAAGTGCAGAGATATCGTGAGATTGAATTTTTCCACCCCAATCTTCCACCATCAAGTTCATCCCGGCTAAAGCTTCTTTAATTTTTTCTGGGTTTGAAGTGGGTTTATCGATTTTATTGATTGCAAAGACAATAGGAACTCCTGCCGCCTGTGCATGACTAATCGCCTCTTTAGTTTGAGGCATGATGTTGTCGTCTGCAGCTACTACAATAATAGCAATATCTGTTACTTGAGCTCCACGTGCCCGCATAGCTGTAAAGGCCTCGTGACCGGGAGTGTCTAAAAAGGTAATCTTTTGTCCCCCATCTAAGCTAACGGAATAGGCGCCAATATGCTGAGTTATCCCCCCAGATTCACCAGCAATAACATTTTCACTTCTGATATAATCCAAGAGCGAGGTTTTCCCATGATCAACATGCCCCATGACGGTTACAATAGGTGCACGGGATTTAAGATCTTCTTCAGCGTCTTTTTCTTCTACAATATTGTCTTCTAACTCGTCTTTTTCAAAAGTCACCTCATAACCGAATTCATCAGCTACAATACTTAAAGTTTCCGCATCAAGACGCTGGTTCATGGTCACCATAATTCCAAGTGACATGCAGGTGGAGATAATCTCCGTAGAACCAATATCCATCATTCTTGCCACTTCACCAACGGTAATAAACTCAGTAACTTTTAAGATTTTACTTTCCGCCTCCAACTGCGCCAGTTCCTCTTCGGATTTTTGACGGTGTTGAACTCGTTTATCTCTTCGGTATTTTGCTCCTTTAGACTTATTGGACTTTCCTTGAAGTTTTTCGAGTGTTTCTCGAATTTGTTTTTGAACGTCTTCTTCTGAAGGTTCTTCTTTTTTTACAGCGGCTACTCTTGGTTTACCTCTGTTGTTTCTTCCGCCGTTGTTATTTCCTTGGGGCTTGTTTTTATTCCCTGCCGCCGGTTGTTTAGATATACGTTTACGTTTTTTCTTTCGGGCTTCTTCAACTGTTTTTTCTTTTTTCTTAACCTCATCAAGATTAATAACCAAACCTGTTTTTTTAGGGCCAGTTAGTTTTTTGTATTGGGTTTTTATGGTCCCTTGTGTCGATTCCTCCGCAGGCGCCTCTGCCTTTTTTGCTACAACTTGTTTCTTAACATCAGCTTTAGCATTCGAAGCATCTTCAATAGGTGTTTTTTTAACTAAAGTCTTTGGAGGGTCATTTTTAACCACTGGAGGGGTTTCTTTAGTCGCTGGTTTATTTTCCGTTGGTTTAGGTTGTTCAACAGTTGGAGGACTCACCGCATCAACTTCTTTTTTGACCTCAGGTTTTTTGGCCTCTGCAACTTTTATCGGTGCTTCAGCCTCAGCCTCTTTTGGTTTTTCATTTTCTTTTTTAGGGCTAAGATCAATTTTACCAAGAGCTTTTGGCTTTTCCAAAGCTACTCTTTTCGCTTTTATAACTTCTTGTTGTTGAGCAACTTGTTGAATTCTTTCCTGCTCTTTCTTTTCTTGTATAAGACGAAGTGATTCTTTTTCTTTTCGCTTTTCTTCGCTTATTTCATGAGAGGCGACCTTCTTGGATTTATCTGTTTCAAACTCATCCAACAAAACCTCATAAACCTTCTGAGTGATTTTGGTTGTTGGGCGGGCTTCAATTTCTACCCCATTTTGAGATAGATGTTCAACAGCTCTATCCAAAGAGATGTTCAATTCTCTAAGTACCTTATTAAGTCGTATGCTTGGTTGGTCAGCCATAAATTATTTTATTCTTTTCAAAAATAGGAATTATTTCTTCAGCCTATTCCTCAAATTCCTCTTTTAAAATTCTCAGTATTTCTTTGATCGTCTCTTCTTCCAAATCCGTTCGTTTGATTAACTCCTCCAAGTCAAGCTCAAGAATACTTTTTGCAGTATCCAATCCAACTTTCTTGAATTCTTCAATCACCCACCCATCAATTTCATCACTAAATTCTTTTAACTCAACATCTTCTTCTACTCCTTCACGGAAAACATCTATTTCGTAGCCCGTTAGTTTTCCAGCCAAACGGATATTTGTTCCACCTTTACCGATAGCTTTTGAGACTTCCTCTGGATTTAAAAACACTTCAACACGTTTGTTTTCTTCATCTATTTTAAGGGAGTTCACTTTGGCAGGACTTAAGGCTCTTGAGATAAATAACTGAAGGTTATTGGTGAAATTAATAACATCAATATTTTCGTTCCCTAACTCTCTTACAATCCCATGAATTCGGGAACCTTTCATCCCCACACAGGCCCCTACTGGGTCAATTCGGTCATCATAAGAATCCACTGCCACCTTGGCTTTTTCACCAGGAATTCTCACGGCTTTTCTGATGGTTATCAAACCGTCAAAAACTTCTGGAATTTCTTGTTCGAATAACTTTTCCAAAAAGATCGGTGAGGTTCTAGACAAAATAATTCTTGGCTTATTCCCTCGTAATTCTACACTTTCTATAATCCCGCGAACATTATCTCCTTTGCGGAAAAAATCACTAGGAATTTGTCGGTCTTTAGGCATGATGATCTCATTTCCATCATCATCCAATAAAATAATCTCTCGATTTCGAATGTGATGAACTTCAGCTGAATAGATGTCTCCTTCTCTGTCTTTGAACTGTTTAAAAATATTGGTACTATCGTGTTCAAATATTTTAGCAACAAGATTTTGTCTCAAAAATTGAATGGATCGTCTTCCCAAATCGAAGAGCTTTACTTCTTCAGAAACATCTTCCCCAACTTCAAAATCAGGTTCTATTTTACGTGCTTCACTCAAGGCTATTTCAGAGTTAGTATCCTCAACTGCTCCGTCATCAACAACTATACGATTCCTCCATATTTCTAAATCGCCTTTATCAGGGTTTATAATGATGTCAAAGTTTTCATCGGAACCAAACTTTCTTTTCAAAGTGTTTCTAAAAACATCCTCCAAAATGACCATCAATGTAACACGGTCAATGAATTTGTCGTCTTTAAACTCTGAAAATGAATCAATTAATGCAAGAT
This sequence comes from Flavobacteriaceae bacterium, assembly GCA_965662885.1. Classification (GTDB taxonomy): domain Bacteria; phylum Bacteroidota; class Bacteroidia; order Flavobacteriales; family Flavobacteriaceae; genus CBFIJI01. The sequence continues at coordinate 16,230 of CBFIJI010000012.1, forward strand.
TTTCCATATTGCGTTAAAATTTAATTTATATCACCACTTTCGCCTTAACGAGAGTATCGTACGAAAGTTTTTTATTTTTTGTTACTGTAACTTTTCCTTTACCTATTGGCTTAGGCTCTCTTTGTTTCCACTCCAGCGTAAATGCTTCTGGAGTTGCTTCAATCAATACTCCAGTGATTGAAGAGCCATCTTCTAAATGTGCTTCTAGTTTCCGACCAATGTTTTTAGTGTATTGTCTAAAACTCATCAGTGGACTCCCAACTCCAGCTGAGGCAACTTCTAACGCAAAGTCGAAAGTATCTCGATCCAATTCGTGTTCGATATGCCTACTCACTGTCATACAGTCTTTTAAGCTTACGCCTTGGTCGCCATCCAAAGTAATGTGCACAGAATTATCAGAACCAATTTTTAGATCTATTAAAAAAAGAGATGGATTACTCGCCAAAGCTTCATCTAACAATCCCTCTACCGATTCACGAAAATTCATATCAAAAAAAAAAGGGACTGTTACGTCGCCTCTGATTAATGTGTTTCAAAATGCTTTGCAAATATACAATTTTAAAGGAAAACTTTTTAAAAATTAAAAAAATGATTTTAAGGATAGAATTACAGTCGTATAAAATCATATATCCATAACATATTCATGGATTCCAAGCTGTTACTTTCAATTACACAGTAATAGTTTTATATTGGTTTTTTTTTAAGTTATATTTGAATAAAAAATTGCGCTCTTGTTATGACGAAGTCAAAGCCAAGATCAGGTCTCTTGTTTTCAAAACCCAAAACAAAAAACCAAACACCCTTTGAACGGTTGTTTGAGATTTTCAAGGAACTGATCACCCACACCTCTGGAGATTTTGATGAAGCCATCGAATGGCTCAGGGAATTGGATAAGGAATACCAGTTAACAGATGAAAATTACACGATTGATGACTTTATTGAAGACCTTTTGAAAAAAGGATTTGTTCGACAAGAAATCAAACCTGATGGTGCCGGGGAAAGCAGCATGGAAATAACGGCAAAAACCGAAAAACTTCTTCGTGAACACGCGCTTAAACAAATCTTTGGAAAGTTAAAAAAATCAGGGCAAGGCAATCATAAAACACGACACTCAGGGAATGGATCTGAGGATACCGGAGAACTTAAAAATTATCAATACGGTGATGCCTTAGAAAGTATTGCCTTAACGGAAAGTCTAAAAAATGCTCAGATTCATTCTGGAATGGATGAATTTCAACTCCGACAGGAAGACCTCGTGGTCCAAGACACCCACCATAATGCACAAATGAGTACAGTACTGATGATTGATATCAGTCACAGCATGATTCTATACGGTGAAGACCGGATTACCCCAGCAAAAAAAGTGGCTATGGCTTTAGCGGAATTAATCACCACGCGCTACCCTAAAGACACCTTAGATATTCTCGTTTTTGGTAATGACGCACGCCCTATTAGCATCAAAGAACTCCCTTATTTACAAGTAGGACCATACCATACTAATACTGTTGCAGGCTTGGAGTTGGCTATGGACATGCTGAGAAGAAAAAAGAATACCAATAAACAGATTTTTATGATTACCGATGGCAAGCCCAGTTGCTTAAACATGCCTGATGGAAGCTATTATAAAAACAGTGTTGGTCTCGACGATACAATTGTCGAAAAATGCTACATCAAAGCCCAACAAGCAAGAAGGCTTCATATTCCCATCACCACGTTTATGATTGCCAGCGATCCCTACCTCCAACAATTTATTCGAAAATTTACAGCTGCAAATAAAGGAAAGGCCTTTTATACGGGCTTGGATAATTTAGGGGAAATGATTTTTGAAGATTACGAAGAAAATAGAAAAAAAAGATTCGGTTAACAGACTATGGAAAAACCCACAATTTCAACACTTAAAGCGCTTAAAGCCTCCGGCTATCAACCCCAATCCATTCAAACGGAATTGGCGAAAAATTTAAAAGAAAAATTACAAAAAGGTCTCCCTTCATTTGAAGGCATCGTAGGCTATGAAAATACGGTAATACCCGACTTAGAACGAGCTATTTTATCGGGCCATAACATCAATTTACTTGGGTTAAGAGGTCAGGCAAAAACACGCTTAGCACGGCAAATGGTGGGACTTTTAGACCCCTGGACACCAGTAGTCTCTGGGTCAGAAATTAATGACGACCCTTTAGACCCGATTTCCAGTCAAGCAAAAGCCTTGATCGACTTGCACGGTGAAGACACCCCTGTAGAATGGATGCATCGGGAGGAACGCTTTTTTGAAAAGTTAGCCACCCCAGATGTCACCGTTGCTGACCTTATTGGTGATGTTGACCCCATTAAAGCGGCTAGCCTAAAACTTTCCTATGCGGATGAACGTGTCCTCCATTTCGGAATGATTCCACGAGCTCACCGTTGTATTTTTGTGTTAAACGAATTGCCCGATTTACAGGCCCGAATTCAAGTAGCTCTTTTCTCTATTTTACAGGAAAAAGAAATACAAATTCGAGGATTTAAATTACGAATGGGTCTCGAAATACAATTTGTTTTTACAGCCAACCCAGAAGATTACACTAATAGAGGAAGTATTGTGACCCCTTTAAAAGACCGAATTGGCTCTCAAATTTTAACCCACTATCCACATAACAGAGCGCTTGCTAAAAAAATCACAACACAGGAAGCAAAAATACCGAAAGCACAGGAGGAGACCATTTTTATTCCTGAACTGGCAAAAGACCTCTTAGAGCAAATTGGCTTTGAAGCACGGAAAAGTGAATATGTCGATAGTAAAAGTGGCGTAAGTGCACGAATGAGTATCACCGCTTATCAAAACTTGGTCAGTACAGCGGAAAGAAGGTTATTGATTTCAGGAGACACTTCAACTTCAGTACGCTTGGTTGACTTTTTAGGAGTTATTCCCGCCATCAATGGAAAAATAGAATTGGTTTATGAAGGGGAACAAGAAGGTGCGGAACAAATTTCATATCATCTAATTTCACAAAGCGTCAAAACCTTATTTCCCGATTACTTCCCAAAAATCGAAAAACTTGAAAAACCCGATGCTGACGGGCCTTATGACGATATTTTGGGGTGGTTTTTTAAAGATAATGAACTTTACTTAGAAGATGGTCTTTCGGATGAGGAGTATAAAAAAAGCTTGGATCAAATCCCCGGAATTGCAGCACTAATGAAAAAGAATCATGGAGAAGTTGATGAAAAAGAACGTTACTTCTTAATTGAGTTTTTACTTTGGGGATTGGAGGCGTTTAAAAAATTAAACAAATACAGAACCTTGGAAGGATTTCAATTTAAAGATTCTTTGGGAAGCTATATAAGTCGGCTTTAATTAAATTTTTTCCCGCATGGAGGCAATGGATGTTTGGGATAAAATGGTCAATGTTTGATCCCGAACCTGTTCAAAAACACCTTTGATAGTACAACTTTCTTCTTGACACTCCTCACATGAGGTATAGTAATTCAAAGAAACACAAGGAAGTAAAGCAATCGGACCATCCATAAAACGAATTAAATCAGACAGTTTAATTGCTTCAGGATCTTTTATCAAGCGATAACCTCCCATTTTTCCACGACGACTTTGAAGTAATTGTAAATTGCGAAGTTCTCTTAAAATTGTTTCCAAAAATTTTTTAGGGATTTTTTCTTGTTCAGCAATCTCTGCGGAAAAAATTGGTCGACTGTCTTCCTGATGCGCTGCTAAATAAAGAAGTGCCTTTATCGCATATTTACATTTTTTTGATATCATAACGTTTTAATCACAACAAAAATAAGAATAAAGTGATGAAATTATTAATTCCTACTAATCCTATAGGAATTATTTTTTTATAGTGTTTTAATTTTTAAGTTTGTACCCCAAATAATATCAAGTTTATGGATCAAGAATTCGTAGAACGCCTTAACATCAGGTTTGAAAATTTAGGTTTAAAAGAAAAGTTAGACTTAATCACAGCTTATAATTTTAAAAAAATAGTCTTTTCAACTTCTTTTGGACAAGAAGATCAGGTTTTAACTGATTTTATCTTTAAAAATAAGTTGAACATACAGGTATTCACTTTGGATACAGGGCGGATGTTTGAAGAAACCTATGCGGTGTATGAAAATACCCAAAAGAAATATAATAACACCATTACCCCCTATTTCCCAGAACGTTCAAAAATAGAATCACTGCTCGGTAAAAAAGGACCCAATAGTTTTTACAACAGTGTCAACGATCGAAAAGAATGTTGTCATATCCGTAAAATAGAACCCTTAAAAAAAGCATTGGAGGGGGCAGACTTATGGATTACAGGACTCCGTTCCGAACAAAGTCCCCATCGTAAAAACTTAAACTTATTTGAATACGATACCTTTTTTGGTATCCTCAAATTTAATCCATTGCTTCATTGGACCTTGGAGGAAATTACCGATTATATAGAAGCCTACAATATCCCACAAAATGAACTACATAAAAAAGGATATCCAAGTATCGGTTGTGCTCCCTGTACCCGAGCAATATCCCCCGGTGAAGACCTACGAGCTGGACGCTGGTGGTGGGAATCAAGCAAAAAAGAATGTGGCTTACACCAGAGCACAGTTGGCACTCCCTCATAATTATTGAACTAAAAAATACAGCTAAGATCTTTGAAGATTAAAGAATAAAAACAAGCTTGTTTTCAGTTGTTTAGGTAAAATGAATTAAGTAGTTTTGCTTACTATTAATATTTAGTCTAAATAAATATAAATGCGTGATTCTTTATGGCTTTTTTTGCTCCTTATTCCATTCATCACCCAAGGACAAATTAAAGGATCAATTCAAACCAATGAGGGACCACTAGAAGGCGCAACTGTTCTTATTCTAGAAAAAAATATTGGAGTTGTAACAAACAAGCAGGGATATTTTGAGTTTAAAACACTGCCAAAGGGAAGCTACACCTTGATGGCTTCTTTTGTTGGCTTTAACTCAGCAAAAAAAACGGTAACGCTTTTGGAAAATACCCCTAGTACGGTTTTATTTGAATTAGAAGTAGATTCTTCATTGGATGAAGTGGTGCTCAGTGGTAATTTAAAACCCATCCGACGTTTGGAAAGTACCATTCCCGTAGAAGTTTATAGTACACGCTTTTTAAAACAAAACCCCTCTGCAAGTATTTTTGAGGGAATACAAAATATTAATGGGGTTCGACCCCAAATAAATTGTAGTGTTTGTAACACTGGAGATATTCATATCAATGGTTTGGAGGGCCCCTACACCTTTGTTTTAATCGATGGAATGCCCATTATCAGTTCTCTCGCTAGTGTTTATGGATTGAATGGAATTCCAATAGGAATGATTGAACGGGTTGAAGTAGTAAAAGGACCTGCTGGAACACTTTATGGTAGCCAAGCTGTAGGTGGCTTAATCAATGTCATTACCCAACTTCCCGAGTACAGCCCTAAATTATTTTTAGATTACTACGCCACCTCTTGGTTAGAAAATAATTTGGATATTGGATTTTTAGCAAATCTCGGAAAAAACATCAGCTCCCTTACTGGAATAAATGGATTTTGGTACGATACCATAAAGGATAAGAACAATGATAATTTTACTGATTTAGCCTTACAGAAAAGGATCTCCGTTTTTCAAAAATTTAGCTGGAAAAAGTCTAAAACAAAAAAAGCAACCATTGCTTTTCGCTATTTATATGAAGACCGATGGGGAGGCGAACTCGATTGGAATTCAAACTTTCGTGGAGGCAATGAAATATATGGAGAAAGTATTTATACCCGTCGTTTTGAAGCCTTTGGTAACTACCCTTTAAGTAAGACGAAAAATTGGGACCTTCAATTTTCCTATACCGACCATGATCAAAATTCTTACTACGGAGAAACCTCCTATCAAGGGAGGGAAAAAATAGGATTTTCCCAACTGGTCTGGAACAATACAAAAGGGAAACACAATTGGGTAGGAGGCCTAGCCCTCCGCTACACCTATTATGACGACAATACACCAGCGACGTTAACACCCACCTACAATGTGCTTAACGAACAATGGCTGCCAGGGGTTTTTATTGAAGATGAAATACGTATTTCAGCGAAACATAAGCTTTTATTGGGATCGCGTTTGGATCATCACAATGTCCATGGAGCCATATTTACACCTAGAATAGGCTATAAAATTAATTTCGATGAACAAACCCTCTTTCGTATCAATTATGGAACAGGCTTTCGAGTGGTTAATCTTTTTACAGAGGAGCATGCTGCACTAAGTGGTTCAAGAGAGGTAATCGTTACCGAAAATTTAAATCCAGAACAGTCCCAAAACGTCAACCTCAATTTTTATAAAAAAGCATACACTAAAAAAGGATGGATTTTAGGATTTGATTTCTCCCTTTGGTACACCTATTTTAAAAATCAAATTTTACCTGACTATGACACCAATCCAGATCAGATTCGATATTCCAATTTAAAAGGTCATGCCGTTTCCAAAGGAAGCAGTCTAAATATTGAAGCATCATTGGGTGGTTTTAGAGCGAACTTTGGTGGATCATACATGAATGTTTATAACGAAGAAGACGGCATTCGCCAACGCCCTGTATTTACTGAAAATTGGTCGGGAACTTGGGGGATCACCTTTCCGATAACCTCTTGGAAAACCACGATTGACTACACCGGCAATATCTATGGTCCGATGCGTTTACCCTTGATAGGTCCTTTAGACCCAAGAAGGGAATTCTCTCCAGTATGGAGCATCCAAAATATTAAGATTACTTATAAAAAAAATGAAAAGCTGTCCTTTTTTGGAGGTGTAAAAAATCTTTTGAATTGGACTCCGGCAAAAAACAATCCTTTTTTAATTGCGCGTGCTAATGATCCTTTTGATCAAAATGTGGTGTATGACACCCAAGGAAGTATTGTTCGAACAACAGACAACCCCTACGCCCTCTCCTTTGACCCCAGTTATATTTACGCTTCTAATCAGGGAATCCGTATGTTTTTTGGGATGAGTTTTTCGCTCTTTTAGGAAGCAGCTAATGTTTTAATGGCTGCAATAAATTGATCTAACTCTGCTGTAGTTGTAAAAACATTTGGGGAAATTCTACAACCTTGAACGTTGGCATAGTCAATAGCTACCGTAAAGACGTGATGGTCTTTCAGTAATCGGTCAGCCATTTCAGCTGGTGACATCGTAGTTACTCCAACATTGGCAATACCACAACTTCGATGCGAATCCACAGGTGTGTTGACCACCACATTGGGAACATCACGTAAAGCATCTGACCAATACCGTTGCAAAAAACGCAACCTATTTTCTTTGCGTTCCGTACCAATCCAATGATGGTAATCTATGGCGTTAAGAATGGCCAAGTCCGTATGTACAGGATGTGTTCCAATATGATTCAACCGACGAATGTCATTGAGATCTTTTGTATAGTCACCGAGTAAAGGCCAAATTTTAGCCGTATTTCTTTTATTGACATAAAGTAACCCGGCACCCAAAGGTGTTGCCAACCATTTATGAAGACTTGAACCATAATAATCACAATCGAAAGAGCTGATTTCAAAATCAAAATGTCCAACGGCATGCGCACCATCCACCATCACCTCCACGCCATGTCGATGTGCCATCTCACATATTTTTTTTATTGGGAGAATTTGTCCGGTAATGTTTACAATATGACATACCATAATCAAACGAGTTCTTGAGGTAATTTGACCTTCATAAAGCGCAACAATTTCTTCATCTGATTTTGGATGATTGGGAACAGAAACAATTTTATTGACCACCCCATGCCGTTTAGCGATCTGTTCAAACATTACCTTCATGGCACCGTAATCTTGCTTTGCATAAATTGCTTCGTCTCCTTTTTCCCAAGGATATCCCGCAATGATTAAATCCAAGGACTCTGTCGTATTTCGAGTAATGACCAACTCTTCACTGCTACACCCAACAAATTCTGCCAGTTTTTGAGTGACTTCCTCTTTTTCTTTAAACCGACGTGTCCGCATATAATAAGATCCCTCCCTATTGACCATTTGAACCTGCTTTAAATACTTTTGCATTGTTGGCTGAGGGATAATATTGTAATACCCACTTTCAAGGTTGATATAATCAGGTTTTAAGTCGTACTGCGCTCTTACCGTAGACCAAATTTCGTCATCACTCATAGTGGACAAGTGCGGGGAGACGTTCATCGCATTGGCCGATGAAGGAACATGCATCGCTAATGGTGCTAATGAAAGGGAGCCTAAGGTTTTTAAAAAGTTACGCTTCTTCATGAACATGAGATTTTTAAAAGTATCTCCTAAAGATACAAAGAAGTTCAATAAGAAATTTAGACCAACAGAAGCAAGCTATTCTGAAGGATATTGTTTATTCAAATAAGTCAAGATGTTTTCTCCTCTTCTTTTATGTTCTTTATACCATCCCAGCTGTGCCAAATTAACTGTTTTAACATAATGAATATTACTGAGAAACGTGGATAGCGCCTTAGTGTCAGAAATATTGACAACTGGGTTTCCTTTGGGTCGAATAAATTCAATATCATAAACATTCATTTCATCAAAAACAAGGGGGTCAAAAATGATATTGATTTGATCAAAAAGACGCTTGACTAAATACTCTTCTCGGACACGAATATTGTCAATAAAAATATAATTGTCGTTATAGCCAAGCAGCGTATCAACCACTTTTTGGTTTCTTATCAGTAAAAGGTTTCCAGAATTCTCTAACTGTTTTAAGGTTTCATTATTGGCCCAAAAAACGGGAGGTCTAGGTAAATAGCGAGAATAAAAGTAAAGATCATTCGAATATTTTTGGAATTCTTTATTTTTAAAAATATTGATTATCGAGTCAATTTGATCCTCTCTTTGGAGCCTGCGATTAATCAAAGCCTCTAATTCAGTGAGGTCATTTCTGATGTCATTTTTAAAAGAATTGACAAATTCCTTTTCCCGATGATTACGAATGTTTTGTTCCCGTAAATTCTCAACAAAAAAGCCCATTGTTACCGCTAAAAAAAGCATGAAAAACTCCCATAAAAAGCTCAAAGGCTTTGATTTTTTACGAAATAACGAATAGGCTTTTAACATATATTAGTCGTTGTTAGCATTGAGCCCTTCCTTGATGTAGGCCCACCCTTGGGCTTGTTTTACGGCAATTTCTAAAATACCGTCGGGAACTGACTCCACCCCTGGAATTAAATCTTCTTTTTCAAGCTTTAATTTATTCATGGTAGCTTTACACAGAACAATCCGGGTGTTGTCCCTTTGAACTGCTTCAGAAATCATTGCTGTCAATTCTGGATTTTGAGCAGTAGCCATCATTCCAGCACCACTGTACATAACCAACTGAAATTGGGAATCAGGATAGGCATTGGACATTAAATTCAAATGACGAATGGCGGTTCGATGTACCTGTGGACTTGCACTCGTCACATCAAAAACTACCTTGATCTTTTCTGTTTGTGCTTGACCGATGGCCATAAACATCAAAAAAAAGAGAGCTGTAAAAAAGAGCTTTTTCATGGACATAGAATTAACCTGCAAAGATATATCCACATCCCTTTTGTTGTGCACGACCTAAAGCCCAAACACCAGAGGGAGCCAATTGGACTCCTGGAAGAATATTGGCCACCATATCATTATATACAGCAGTAGCATCCAATCCCATTTTCGATGCAATAGCCCCACTATAAACTCTAGTAGCTAAATTACACACACAAAATAAAGCTCCGCGTTCTTGCATACGTTTGATTCCGTCAATTCCAGGTAAAGGCATATCACCATCTTGAGGGGCATAAACCGTATTGCGCTCTGCTGGTGCTCCTGTTTTATTATCGTTAAATTGGAAAATTTCCCCTAATTTATATTTTGCCCACATGTCTGAATTAAAGGCAAATCCAATTCCAGAGTGACGAAGAACAGTCATTGCTGTAATATCGCTATCCTCTGAGCCGGTCTCGTTGTTGGAAAGATAAAACGCCCAATTCCAAACAATCGGAAGGGTTCCATGTGGAGTGCTTCCATCATATACAATACGATGTGTTCCTTTAATGTTGTCAAACCATTTATCAGCATCGCCTAAAGCAATTGCATCAAATTCTGGATAGGACTCCATGGTTTCAAAGTTTTTAGCCATCATGGGAAATGCGGTTGCACTTACTCCAAGGGCTAGGGTAGCAAAAAATGATCTTCTCGATTCTTCTGTTTTCATCTTGTTTAATTTAGTAGTTATTTAGATTTATTAATGTTATACGTTTCTTTATAGTAGGTCATAATGGGTTGAAAAGGTCCTAGTTGGTGTTGCTTCACTGGAAAGGAATCGGCATAAGGAGGATATGGAGTGGATACGGGTTTCTTTTTTCGGTTGGGAAAATCAACAGCAAGATTAGTCTTAACTGGTCGTGTTTGCTGGTTAATGTACCCTGCAACATCATAAGCTTCTGCATCCGTTAAAAGCGGAGCCTCATAGGTAGTCCCAAAAGGCATATTGTATTTAATAAATTGAGCTGCCGTGATAACACGTGTCATTCCTGCACCGTTATTATAAGCCTGTTTTCCCCATAGTGCTGGATATTCATAGGTCGTTGCATCAAGTTTTTTTCCCTGACCATCACTACCATGACATTCCACACAGACCCTTTCAAAAACAATTTTACCCTGCTCCAGATTAACTGCTCTATTGGGGATTTCTATAGATTTAAGGCCTTTTCCACCAGGGATTTCATCTGGAGCTACAAACCGACTCAACCACCCGATATAAGCAATAAAAGCATTCATTTCTTTACTGTCATCTGGCAGTTTTCTTCCATTCATACTGCGTTCAAAACAACCATTAATTCGTTCTTTTAGGTTTCCTATTTTATCTTCTCTTCCTCGGTATTGAGGAAAACGTTTATTCACTCCAATCATTGGCATAGCAAAGGGGGCTGTCCCATTTTGAAGGTGGCAATTGGTACAGCTTAAAGAATTCCCTACATAGGGTGTTTCCATGGCTTCCTTCCCCAACAGCTTATAAGTCTTATTAAATAATTCAAAACCCTTTTGGATTTCCAAAGCTTCTGGACTATCAGAGAGCATAGAAACATCATAGTTGTTAAAGTAAATATCGAAAGAAGAACTTTTTTCCTTTAAAATTGAACTGCTCGCAAGCAATACCAATGGAAAAACACACAAAAGAATTAGGAAGCAATAACAAACCCTTATGATGTTCTTAATATCTCTACGAAAGTTTTCGAAAGATGGTTTGGCTCCCATGGTTATTAATCGTCAATTAAAATTTATTAAATATAATTAATAAAATTAATTTTGAGAACCACATACTTATTTAAAAAAGCAACATAATTAAATGAGCCCGAAGTAATTTAAGAAAGTCATAGAATAAAAAAACCTCTAGCAAAAAACTAGAGGTTTTGTGTTGGCCTACTAGGGCTCGAACCTAGACTCTTCTGAACCAAAATCAGACGTGTTGCCAGTTACACCATAGGCCAAAAACGTGTGCAAATTTACATGAAAGTTTTGTGTCCACAAATTTTTCTTTGCTTTTATAAGCATTCCATTAAAATCAACGTTAAAGCCGTTATAAAAAATTTCAACTTCCTCGATTTATCCTTACATTCGTTCGCACTAATCAACCTGAAAAATGAGCACAAAAGCCTATAAAATTTGGAATCACAGTTTTGGATGGTCCGTATTTATTATTGCCTTAATCACCTTTGGGAGCACTGTTGAGCCTACAGCAAGTTTTTGGGATGCTGGAGAATATATAGCCACCTCTGCGAAACTTCAAATTGGTCATCCCCCAGGAGCCCCATTTTTTCAGATGATGGGTGCTTTTTTTGCTGCTTTTGCAACCTCGCCAAAAGAAGTAGCCTTGATGGTAAACTATATGTCTGTTTTTTCAAGTGCCTTTACCATCCTTTTTATGTTTTGGTCATTGACCTTACTCTTTCAGAAATTACCTTCATTTCAAAAACTAGAAAATCTACCCCAGCGTATCGCCTTTTTTGGAAGTGCCGCTGTTGGAGCGCTCGCCTTTTGCTTTTCCGATAGTTTTTGGTTTAATGCTGTAGAAGCCGAGGTATATGCTATGGCCACTTGTATTCTTTCTGTACTCTTTTGGATGGGACTTCGTTGGGAACAAGAAATGAATACCCCTAGAGGTGACCGTTGGTTATTGCTTATTTCATTTGTCATTGGTCTTTCTTTTGGAGTACACTTTATGGGACTGCTCACCATTCCAGCCTTAGGAATGGTCTATTATTTTAAAAACTACAAAGAAGTAACGGTCAAAGGGTTCCTATTTGCAAATATCATTTCCATCGCCATATTACTTTTTATCTTTAAATTATTACTCCCCCTAACCTTGGCCTTTTTTGGAAATGCCGAAGTGTTTTTTGTCAATAGCTTTGGAATGCCCTTTAATAGCGGTACCATCATTGCTGCCTTACTCTTTATTGCCTTCTTTTACTTTAGTCTCCGCTATACACGAAAGCGCCAGTGGGTTAATCTTAATACAGGCGTGTTGTGTATTCTTTTTGTTTTGATCGGATTTTCTTCTTGGACAATGATTCCAATACGATCAAATGCCAATACAGTCATCAATGAAAACGCTCCTTCTGATGCCCGCTTATTACTCGCTTACTACAACTTAGAACAATACCCAGAAACTAAACTGTTTTATGGCCCAATGTTTTCCGATATGTACGCTGGACAAGATGAACAAGAACCCTATATTGACGATAAACCCAAATACGAACGCAACGAAAAGACAGGGCGCTATATGATCGTTAACCATTGGGAAAAAGCTAGAATTAACGCCAATGGAAAACATAAAGGACTACTCCCAAGGTTATGGAGTACCGACCACGCTGGAAATTACATGAATTTTACACGGCCTTTAGAATTTTCCATTGCTGCTCCCTACCGTTCCAATCAAATGCTACAAGAACGCATCAATGAATTTCGTGAAGAAATTCAAGAAGGTGGTCTTACTGGTGAAGACTACCACGATTTTTTTAAAAGTTTTGGTACCTATCTAGATATTGAAAAACCTTCTTTTTTAAGTAACCTTCAGTACCTAATGGAATATCAAATGGGCTATATGTACTGGCGTTATTTTATGTGGAATTTTGCAGGACGTCAAAATGACAATCAGGGAAATTACACTATTTTGGATGGTAACTGGCTTAGTGGAATTTCTTTTATTGACAGCCTCCGTTTGGGCAATCAAAGTGAATTGCATGCGGATGCAAAAAATAACAAAGCCAGAAACACTTATTATTTTCTACCGTTTATTCTTGGGTTAGTAGGCTTTTTCTTTATTTACCAACAAGACCCCAAACGCTTTTGGGTGCTCTTGGTTTTCTTTTTATTTACGGGTCTAGCCTTAAAAATATATCTTAACGAGCGTCCGTTTGAGCCTCGAGAACGTGATTATGCATTAGTAGGCTCTTTCTATGTTTTTAGCTTGTGGATTGGATTAGGAGCAATGGCTCTAGTGACCAAAATACGACAGCTTGCGTCCATCCAATGGTTGCAACCTATAGGGGTTGGCATTAGCTTTTTGGCTGTTCCTGCTCTGATGGGTTTCCAAAACTGGGACGATCATGACCGCTCTGACCGCTATACAGCACAATCTATGGCACGTTCCTATTTGGAATCCATACAAGAAGATGTAGGTGCGATGATTTTTACTATTGGAGACAACGATACTTTTGCATTGTGGTATGCCCAAGATATTGAAGGTTTTCGAACAGATGTTCGAACCATTAACACCAGCCTTTTAGCAACGGATTGGTACATCGATCAAATGAAGCGAAAAACCTACGAAAGTGAGCCCATACCTTCTCAAATGACTCATCCACTTTATGCTTATGGTGTTCGAGACTTTATCAAACACGAGGCCTTGATTGACTCCGTACGTTGGGATATTAAAGACTTTATGAATTGGGTAAGCAGTGATCATAAAAGCACGAAATACAAAGATCTCATCGCTAAATCTGGAGGTGACCCGAATGACTACCCAAAAGGAACGCAAGAAATGGTTTTTTATCCAACCAATAAAATTCGTATTCCCGTTAACAAAGAAAATGTATTAAAGAATGGTTTGGTTAAGCCTGAAGATGAAGGCTTGATTGTCCCCTATATTGATGTGGATCTACCCGAAACAGGCATCACCAAAAATCAAATGATGATGCTGGACATCATCGCTAACAATGATTGGGAACGCCCGATCTATTTTACAGGAGGGAGCTACAGCGCCTCAGAATATATTTGGATGAAAAACTATCTTCAATTGGAAGGTTTGGTCTATAAATTGGTCCCTATTCAAACAAAATTAAGTAAAAACAACCCCTATTTAATGGGGCGCTTGGACAGCGATCTGATGTATGATATCGTCATGCAATGGGAATGGGGAAATTCGGAAAGTCCTGAAATTTACCACGATCCAGAAACACGAAAAAACAGTATTTCCTATCGCAGTAATTTGGCCCGTTTAGCCGAAAACTTAATCAACGAAGGAAAAAATAAAAAAGCTAAGGACATTATCGACTTGGCACTGGAAAAAATGCCAGTAGCCTACTTTGGGTATTACAGTCTTTTAGTTCCTTTTGTCGATGGCTACTACCGTTTGGAGGCCGAGCAAGATGCTCGAAAACTTTCAAACGATATTGCTGACAGATATGCTGATCGGTTACACTATTTTAATTCGTTATCGGCAGATTTACAATACGGTTTGGGAGAAGAAATTATCACTGAAATTGAGCGGTACAGAACCTTGGTAGAGGCTACCGTAAAACATAGTGATAAAGACAACCTCATTCCGACTTTAGATCAATTTTTAGCCGCTGCTAATCCGTTTATCTATCTCTATGGAGAGTATGATTATTACACTATTCTTGCCGAATTTGCCGAAGCCTACTATTTAGCGGGCAGCAAAGAAAAAGGTCAAGAACTCGCCTTAAAAATCATTGCTGAAATTAACAACAGACTAGAACTTTTCAGCCAATTTTCTGAACAAAATCAATTGCGACTCCTCGATCGAATAAAAAATGAGATTTTGGAATATAAATTCATCTTAGATGTTGTAGAAGCCAATGATAGCAGTAGTTTTAGTGCAGATGTACGCAAAGATTTTGAAGCAACCATTGAACTGTTTACCAGTAAAATGGATACACTCCCAGAAAATTAAGCAAAATATTCTTGGAGTAGGCTTATCAGCGTATTGGCATCTTGTTCACCACTTTGACGCCAAACCATTTCACTGAATTTATAGATCATTAAGGTGGGCAATACTTTAACCCGAAGGGCTTCGGATAGTTTTTGATTTTTATCAATATCGATCTTGATGACTTTTCCCTTGTCACCAATAGCAGCAGCTACATCTTTAAGTACAGGGTGCATGGTAATAGAGATTTCATCGTCTTCACTAAAAAAGAACAACAATAAAGGATGATTACCGTCTAATAGTTCTCCAAATTTTGACATAGTCTTGGGCAATTGGAATAATTAACAGCACAAATTTAATTTATTTTGTTTAAACGGTGGTTGTTCCTTTTTTTAATGTAATTACAGTCACCTCAGGCCAAATCCCAACCCGACCTGGATAAGCCAAATAACCAAACCCACGATTCACATTAATATGCTGATTATCAGAAGTATATATACCAGCCCAATGTTTATAGCGCCATTTTGCAGGGCTCCATTGAATCCAACCGGGTATTTCAATACCAAACTGCATCCCATGGGTATGGCCACTTAAAGTGAGTTGAACTGGAAAGGGATGGGGAACTATTTCGGCCTCCCAATGGGTGGGGTCATGACTCATTACAATTTTAAAATCTTTTTTATTGACCGTTGAAAAGGCTTTATTAAGATCCCCTTTTTGTTTAAAACCTTGTCCCCAATTTTCAACCCCTACCAAAGCAATTTTTTGTCCATCTTTTTCGATATAACGCGATTCGTTTAAAAGCAGTTCAAAACCCATTTCTTTTTGGGCCTTAAACAATGTGTTTAAATTGGCACGCTTTTCCTCCTCATTCTCCCAATCAGCGTAATCGCCGTAATCGTGATTGCCTAAAACCGAGAATTTTCCATATCCTGCTTTTAAGCCCGAAAAGGCATTCACCCACGAAAGTATTTCTTCTGCTTTATCATTGACCATATCACCAGTAAAGAGAATAACATCAGAAGCTTGTTCATTTATCAAATCAATCCCGTATTGTACTTTTTCAGGGTTATCAAAACTTCCTGCGTGAATATCTGAAATTTGGGAAATAGTAAACCCATCAAAGGCATCTGGCAAATCATCATAAGTCAGATTGTATTTTAAAACACGATAGTTGTATTTCCCATAAATCATTCCAAAAAGCAGCGAGGAAAAAGGAAGTGCAGCCAAACCCAAACCTATCTGAGATAACAATTTGCGTCGCTTAGGGAAAAACGGTTTTTTAGATTCTTTACTCGAACTAAAAAAAGTGAATACACCCTTAGTAAAGCGAGCAATATCTTCAAAAAACAAAAGAAAAGCAGTAAGTATTTGAAACGAGATTAATGCCAAGAAAGTCCCGAGCGAATAAGCCATTAAATGGTTAAATCCATTTTCAAATGCCAAATTAGCAGCGTAAAAAAAACTTCCGAAAATCCCTAGGGTGATGACCCAATATCCAATTAATAGTGGTTTCTTTTTGGTGACAGTGCGAACCGCTTGATAAGTATATAATTGGATAAATACTATGATAGCTCCGATGATGATCCAACGCATTTCAATTTTTTTATAAAATTATGAAGTTCATTGAATTCCTATATTAAGTAAACAACAATTTCAATTAGAGGCCAATTTTTTTTGCAAGCCCTAAAGCCTTTCCATCGGAAAGACTGGCAACATAACAACTTGCATTAAGCAAAGTTTGGTACAAACTTTCTCCAATAAAATTTACACCTTCAGGAACCAATGAGCAAATTAATCGATCATAAGAAGTACTGGTTCCTTCAAATTCATGAACTGCAGCCGTCACAAAGGCATTCAAGAGCGTGGTAATGGTTCTATACCCTACAATTTCTTTTTGGACCACCTCATCGGACTGATAGATCTTTTTTTTACTAAGCTGAATTATATCCACTATTTGTGCCTTGTATTTACTGTGCTCCAATAGGGCTTTTGAAAAACGCCCTTCCATAATGGCCTTTTCATTTTTAATAAATATAGCGGCAGCATCTTGAATTAAACTATTAATTGCCAAAGCACGTAAATAGCTTAAGCGTTGGGGTTTATGTTTTAATTGTGCGTATTTTTTAGTGTCTAACCTGTCACTGACTAGCTTAATTAAATATTCCAAGGCAAAATCTTCAGAAATCCATCCGAGATTAATCCCATCTTCAAAATCAATGATTGTATAACAAATATCATCCGCAGCTTCAACCAAATAGGTTAAAGGATGACGCATCACCTTGTTGTCCTTGACGATGGAAAGTTCTGTAGCCACTTCTTTAAAAAAGGCTTGCTCTGTCTGAAAATAGCCAAACTTTTTATCAGCTACATGGGTCGTTGGTTTTTTGGGTAAACTGCCTTTGGGATATTTCATAAAAGCACCAAGTGTAGCATAGCTTAATCGAAGTCCACCTGCCATTCCAGGAAAAGATTCATTTAAAATTTTAAACCCGTTGGCATTTCCCTCAAAACTACAAAGGTCTTCATATTCAATAGGCTGGAGTTGATCTTTAAAAAACTTACCTTTTCCTTCTTTAAAAAAATGACCTATGGCTTTTTCACCACTATGTCCAAAAGGAGGGTTTCCAATATCATGAGCCAAAGCTGCTGCTGCCGTAATGGCACCAAAATCATTGGCCTGATAGCCCAAAATATTTTGTAAATGACCTTCTCGTTCTATGATTTGTTTCCCCACAATTCGACCCAAACTTCGGGCAACAACAGATACCTCCAAGCTATGGGTCAAACGAGTATGGACAAAATCTGTTTTAGAAAAAGGAATGACTTGTGTCTTATCCTGTAAACTTCGAAAAGCATTCGAAAAAACAATGCGGTCATAGTCAACTTCAAAGCCCAATCTTAAATCATCCTGTTCTATACGAAGACGTTTGTAATGATCGCCGTGACGCTTTAACGATAATAATTTTTCCCAATCCATATTTGATCCAAAATTAAGCAAATTGGGTTGTTTTTAGGGTGTAAATTAAATGTTATTAAAACACGGTTTTTATTTACATTAACTTAACAATTTTACAAGGTAACTTAACTTTAATCTAAAAGAGTAGCGCTACTGATAACATAGATTTGTGGAAAATAAATAAACTTAAAAAATGAAAAAATTTCTATCTACTCTATAATTATCTGTAAGTCTTTTAGTTGTTTCATGCGACAAAGATACAGAATTGGTTGAAGTTCCAGCCTCACAAATTCAAACCATTGTTGATGCTGCCGTTGCTGCTGCTTTAGCTGCAATAGACACATCTAATAGTGCTCTTTCTAATGCTGCTGCAAGTGCTGCTGCTACTGCTGCTGCTGAAGCTGCTACTGCTGCTATTAGTGCTGGTTTATCTGGACAACAAGAAGCTATTGACGCTGCTGTTGCTGCTGCACTTGCTGCTGCTGCTGAGGCTGCTGCTAACGCACCTGCAGAACCAGAATTTGTTGGTATTGAAGGAGGTGTCACTTTTATTGACGGATCTGCTACTTGGACCAATGACCGTATGTGGATGATTAGTGGAAAAATCGTTGTTCGTGACGGTGGTGTTCTTAATATCCAAGAAGGTACAATCATTAAAGCTAACATTCAAACAGGTGTTGATGCTACTGTATTAGTTATTGCTGCTGGAGGAACTATCAATGCTTCTGGTACTGCTGCTGCTCCAATTATTTTCACAGACTACGGAGATGAATTAACTTATGCTGACAATGGAATTTCTCCAAACCGTCTTCCTACTGACAGAGGTCGTTGGGGTTCTATCGTTGTATTAGGAAATGCTATCGTTGGTGAAGATGGTGGGTCTGATGATATCGAAGGTATTGCTGAAGGATACACTTGGACTCAATATGGTGGATCTATCGATACTGAATCTTCTGGTCGTATGGAGTATATTTCTATTCGCCACTCTGGTCAAGAAATTGGTG
>CBFIJI010000013.1:0-34343 GCA_965662885.1 Flavobacteriaceae bacterium
TCCAAAAGAGGAGTTGGGGAATTTTTCTCTAGACTTTGATAATTTCACCAATCCAACAGCACTAAGAAATTCGATAGTGGAGAAACCTGCTAATTCCAACGGGTTCGATCCCGGAGATGGTATGACAATTCCTAGTTATTCCTGTCCACCCAATGCAACTCAAACTTTTACTGCTGGACAAGGGGGTTCACATACTCTTTCCGGTATGCAAACTGTTAAAATCACGGGGTGGGGTACCTTTACTGGAAGTGTCACCAGCTATTCTAGTAGTGGTTGGTGGTCCACTAACATCGTTGTGTATATCTGTAGCCTTACCACATGGCGACCAACTAGTTTAAATATTTCCCATAGTAATTTTAGAGTCGTTGTTTTACCTGGGGCTACCTTGGATTTATCCCAAGTTGGAAGCAGTTACTCTCTGGGTTGGAAAATTGAGAATTTGGGTACCGTACGCATGCCCGGGGGGACTTTAACGGCGACCTCCTCATCTGATATTAAAAACTGGGGTACAATGGCTTTTAATAATCTTAATTCACAAGGAACTTTTAGAAACTATCAAGGAACCCTTTCTACCAATGGATATTTAACCACTAATGGGGGAGATTTCTCCAATGAAGGCGCTGCTGGATCTGGAGCTGTTATAAACGTTGGGAGTTATGCTATCATGAACAGTTCCTTTAATAACTATTCCAACAGTCAATTCAATGTGCACGGAAACTTTACCAATAATACGGCAATAAGCAATGCCTGTTCCATATCCGCGAATAACTTTACCTCCAATGCACATGTCACCTTAACAGGAGAAGGGGCATATATTGATGTCGCTAATAATTATACCATTAACAATAATGGAAAGTTAACTGCCAATAATTCTTCTGGAAATCACTTGATAACGACGAGGAATTTAACGTCAAGTACTATTATGACCTTTAATTCGACCACCAACTATTCCCTTCTTGAAGTGACCGGTGCGATGAATTTCTATTCTCATGACAACCGGTTAAGAGGGAATCTTTATGTCTGCTCCTCCAGTTATTCTTCAAATATGGGGAATGGAAGCGTTATTGCTGACTGTGGTGCTTCTGCTACTGTGGTAGCGTCGTCTTGTTCTCCAGGCTACAATTTAAATCCAGATTCAGATGGTGATGGGGTTTTTGATGCTTCGGATGTAGAAATTAACAATATGGATGTTGCTACCTATAACTATCCACAAGGACAAGGCACTTACTACACTTCTGTTTTTGAAGACTTATGGCCCTGTAAAGGTGACTTTGACTTTAACGACTTGGTAACACTATACACCTTTAGAGAAGGAGTGAGCGCCAGTTCAGAAGTAAAAGAACTTCAATTTACACTTAAAATTGCTGCCATTGGTGCGGCTAACGATAACGGCTTCTCTCTCCGTGTGATGGGGAATGCTACTATGAACGATGAGTCCCTTGATGGGGTTACTTATAATCGTTATTACGATTCAACCAACGGAACCACTGTGTTTACCTTTACCAATTTTAAAGCAGCACTTTCCCGTGTAGATACTTCCGTGATCAACACCGTTACTTCTGACTTTGCCGAAGACGCCTATTTAGAAATAACTGGAAAAATCACCAGTATTGACAATGGTTATGACTTTTTCCTAACAACCGATAGCG
Source organism: Flavobacteriaceae bacterium (assembly GCA_965662885.1). Taxonomy (GTDB): domain Bacteria; phylum Bacteroidota; class Bacteroidia; order Flavobacteriales; family Flavobacteriaceae; genus CBFIJI01. The sequence continues at coordinate 1,650 of CBFIJI010000013.1, forward strand.
ACACATCACAAGAATTGCATCCGTTATCAGGAAATGTAGGTAGTGCAGCTGCACTGACCAAGCCAACGGACCGTATGGACACTTCCTTGAGGAATACCTGTTGGGCTACGAGTCATACACTCGGAACGGGCTTTGACAGCTATGACCATACGGGGCAATACTTCCTTGATGCTGATGGCATGGCATGGGGAATGATTATTCCAACCCCTTGGGCTTGGCCTAAAGAAAAAACCTCCGTCATAAGTACCTACACCAATTTGGAAGACTATGTTGAGAGTAACAAAGCTAGCAGTACTAATTGGTACATGGATACGGAAGCAAATCGTGGAGATGGCTCCAAGGTCTTTAGACATTAATCGGTCTTTACTAAAACATAAAAAGCGCATTCTATCGGATGCGCTTTTTTTTATGTTTCATTTTTGGAAAAAAACTTGACAGCATTTCGATCATTTCGTATAGATATTTTAAAAATAAAAGAAGAAAAGGAAGCTAACATAAGAATATGGATGTTAATGATCCCTGACGGAGTTCAGTAAAATGAAGTGGTTCTTACTTTAAAAAGGCTTCAATCGCAGTGGTGATTTCCTTAACATTATTTTCCCAGGTATGACTTTGTGCAAACGCTGTGCGTTCTTGCTGTTTTTTCGGGCTATCTTCTTGGAGTGCCTTTTCAATAAGTGCAATATATTCTTCAGCGGTACGGCCCAAATAAACGACCTCTTCAAAGATGTCCATGGTGGGTGTTTTCGTTGCAACAGTCGGTTTTCCCATCCCCAAATATTCATCGATTTTTCTAGGATAATTTCCAATGGTTAAATCGTTGACCAATTGTGGGTTGATACAGATGTCAAAATGATCCATATAGTCAGGAAGCTCCTCCATAGTTTTTTGTCCTAAAAAGAAAACGTTTTCCATCTCATGGAGCATACTGTTTTGAAAAGCAGCATCCTCTGGACCGACCAAAACGAGCTTCCACAGCGGGCGTAACCTTGCTATAGCCACCAATAATGGAATGTCCAAACGCATTTCAGTAAGAAAGCCCACATAACCTATTTTTGCGCCCTCTATACGCTTCATATCCGTTGGAATACCCCTTTGACCTGGGGTGTAGCGGCTTAAGTCACAACCTTGTCCTACGTAATAGGCCTTTTGGTTAAAGGGCTTGGCATAATCCCTTAAATAGGGAGAATTGGAAACAATAATATCCGAATTCCTTATGGTCTCTTTTTCTGTTCGTGTCCCGTGCTTTTTAAAGTAAGGTTGACAGATCAAATAATCCCTTATATAATAAATGGAACAGACAGGGTCCAACATTTCTTTTAGGTACACCCCACGAAAAAGATCACTATCATTAAACAAAAGAATATCTTTAAATTGAAGCTGAGTGATCATCCGCTGAATTTCTTTAGATAAGCGTTGGGCATTCCTTCGATTAAAATAATCGAAGACCACTTCCGATCCAATCCAGTTGATGGATTCGTACATTATTTTTGGATAAAACGACCAAAAACCCTCCGAAATAGGTTCTAGACCCTCATCTTCACCGCGGATAACGGCAAGGCGTTTTTTTTGTGCTTCGCTATGTTTTCCTTTAAGGACTTGTTTCCGATCAATCGGGAGATTAACATACAACACCCGATGCTGCTTCGCCAATTCGATGGCAATGTTTTTACAATTACTTCCAATGGTGATATCCCATGACTGATAACCAACAATAACGATATCTCTGTTTTTAACTTCGCTCATACCTTTATAGTAATGGTTATCCTTTCCTTTTACCTATGACTCTTTATACATCTTATCATAGTAGTCTTGGTAGGCTCCTGAGGTAACATTTTCCATCCATCCTTTATTGTCAAGATACCATTGAATGGTTTTTTCAATCCCTTCCTCAAACTGCAAGGAGGGTTCCCAGCCCAAGCTGTTTTTTATTTTGGTAGCATCAATAGCATACCTTAAATCGTGTCCTGCACGATCTGTAACATAGGTAATTAAAGTTTCTGAAGCCCCTTCTTCGCGGCCTAATAAACGATCACAGACCTTGATCATCACGCGAATCAAATCAATGTTTTTCCATTCATTAAACCCTCCAATATTGTAGGTTTCTCCATTTTCTCCTTGATGGAAGACAGTATCAATGGCGACAGCATGATCCTCTACAAATAGCCAATCCCGAACATTTTCCCCTTTACCGTATACCGGTAAGGGTTTTTCGTTGACAATATTATTGATAAAGAGCGGAATTAGTTTTTCAGGAAATTGATACGGTCCATAATTGTTAGAACAATTGGAGATCACCGTAGGCAATCCATAGGTGTCGTGGAACGCACGGACAAAATGGTCGGAAGAGGCTTTGGAGGCCGAGTAGGGTGAGTGGGGATCATAAGCCGTCTCTTCTGTAAATAAGCCCTCTTCTGATAGGCTTCCATAAACTTCGTCTGTAGAAACATGATAAAATAATTTACCCTTAAAATGCTCCCCCCAAAATGCTTTTGCAGCCTGTAATAAATTTAAAGTACCCATCACATTGGTTCGAGCAAACGAAACGGGATCGGTAATGGAACGATCGACATGTGATTCTGCCGCTAAATGAATTACATCAGTGATTTTATATGAGGTAAAAACACTTTGCATACGCTCATAATCACAAATATCCTCTTTCAAAAAGGTGTAATTGGCTTGCTTTTCAATGTCTTTTAAGTTGTCTAAATTTCCAGCATAAGTCAAACTATCCAGATTATAAATATGGTAGTTGGGATATTTATTGACAAATAATCGGACGACATGTGACCCGATAAAACCGGCTCCTCCAGTGATGAGTATGTTCTTTTTCTCCATCTTAACTTTTTTTCTTTAATAATGCCATACACTGCTCAAGGCTTTCTTTATAGTAAGGGACCTCAATCATGTAGGTGTTTTTAATTTTTGTTTTATCTAATAAGGAATACTTAGGACGTTTGGCCTTAGTAGGGTAGGCTTCCGAAGGAATACCGCTAATGGCACAATCAAAAGTGCCAATTTCTTTAATGGCTAAAGAAAATTCATACCAGCTAATTGCTCCTTCGTTGGAATAATGATAAATACCAGAGTGCCACGCCGGATGCTGAATAATGGTGAGCATAACCCCTGCTAAATCACGGGCATAGGTGGGGCTTCCTATTTGATCGTTCACGATACTTAATGTCTCCCTTTCCTCCATAAGTCTCATCATTGCTTTGACAAAGTTAACTCCAAAACTAGAATACACCCAAGAGGTACGTATAATAATCGCCTTTGGGTCGTTTTCTAAACAGGCCAATTCTCCAGCTCGTTTTGTTGTCCCATAAGTATTGATGGGCTGGGGAGTAGCCGTTTCTTTTAAGGGGGTTTTGGAATCCCCATCAAAAACATAATCCGTAGAAATATGAATTAACTTACAGTGGTTTTTAAAGGACCATTCAGCTATAATTCCAACTGCTTTATCATTGAGGGTAGCCGCAAGCTCCTTTTCATCTTCAGCACGGTCCACGGCAGTATATGCCGCACAATTGAGGATGATGGAAGGTTGTATTCTAGTGAGCTTTGAAGTAAGTTGTTCAAGAGCGCATAAATCCAATTCCTCCTGATCGGTAAATACCCATACAAAATCGGGATACTTTTCAGAAAGTAGTTGAATTTCTGATCCTAATTGACCTTTTGAACCTGTAACCAGTATTTTTTCTTTGACCTTCACTAAAATGGAATTTCAGTTGATGAAAGCGGGGTTAAACCCTGATCTTTTTCAGAAATGATAAGGTCGGTTTCAGGAAGTACCCAATCTATTCCCAAGGTTGGGTCATTCCAAAAAATTCCAGAATCGTGAGTAGGGGCATAGGTGTTGTCCACCTTATAAGCTATGATTGCGGTTTCACTTAATACTACAAAGCCATGTGCAAAGCCTCGAGGAACAAATATTTGCTTTTTGTTCTCTCCACTGAGCTTTACCGAAAAATGATTTCCAAATGTCTTTGACTCTTTTCTTAAGTCAACTGCAACATCTAAAACTTCTCCTTGGATACAACGAATAAGTTTGGCTTGTACAAAAGGTGGCTTTTGAAAATGAAGACCTCTTAACACCCCTTTCGTAGACAAAGATTCATTGTCTTGAACAAATGCAATAGAACCAAGAACTGCATTGAGCTTTTCTTGATTATAACTTTCTAAAAAATAACCTCGTTCATCTCCAAACACCTTAGGCTCTATAAGTAGTAAATCATCAATTGGAGTAGACGTAATTTTCATCCTAGCTCTTTTTTAGTTTTTGAACTAAGTACTGTCCATATTCATTTTTGAGGAGTGGTTGCGCTAACTTTTCCAGTTGAGCATCATCGATATAGCCTTTGTCATAGGCGATTTCTTCCAAACAAGCGATTTTTAAGCCTTGTCTATTCTGAATGGTTTGTATAAAATTAGAAGCTTCCAACATACTGTCATGAGTTCCAGTATCTAACCAAGCAAAACCTCTGCCCATCAAGGCCACTTTGAGTTGATCTTCCTCTAAATAATGCTGATTTACACTCGTAATCTCTAGTTCTCCACGATCACTAGGCTTAATATTTTTAGCCACTTCAATTACCGAGTTTGGATAAAAGTAAAGCCCTACAACGGCATAATTACTTTTTGGGTGTTCTGGTTTTTCTTCAATGCTGACAGCTTCTTTATTGTCATTAAATGCAACAACTCCATAACGTTCCGGGTCGTTAACATAATATCCGAATACTGTTGCTTTATTTTCCGTTTTTACATTGACTGCAGCTTCTCGTAACATCTGACTAAAACCATAACCAAAAAAGATGTTATCACCCAGTACGAGACAGACATCATCTGTTCCAATAAATTCTTCACCAATAATAAACGCCTGAGCTAAGCCGTCAGGGCTTGGTTGGACTTTGTAGGACAAGGAGATTCCCAAGTCACTTCCATCACCTAAAAGCTGCTCAAAATTGGGGAGGTCTTCTGGAGTTGAAATGATTAAAATATCTTTGATATCCGCCAATAGTAATACGGATAACGGATAATAAATCATGGGTTTGTCGTAAATACATAAAAGTTGTTTGGACACCCCTTTAGTGATTGGATAAAGACGTGTTCCAGAGCCACCGGCAAGTATGATTCCTTTCATCAAAAAAATTAAATAAAACTTTCGTTATGATTATGAATTCGTAATAATGTACTTTAAAATAAATAGTTAACCAAAAATATAGGATTATAGGTGATTAATAGATATTTATTGTGAATAAATTACGACTAACGATTAATTTTATTTGATGTAAAAGGATTCCTCGACTCTTAGATAGACTTTAAGCGTATAAATAATTCTTTAATTAGAATTATAAGAAACGGTGCTTATTGTAAAAAAGAGTAAAAAAGAGGTTGAAAAGATCAACGTCTTCAATATTTTAAAACAATAGGCATACCCCAAGAAAAAGGTAATAGGATATATAACCTTTAATCGTTTGGAGGGATTGTTTTTAATTTTCCGATTAAAAAGGCATGTACTGTTTTCATACCGTCATAATTAAAAATTGAGCTATGGTCTCCATCTCCAAAAAATACCATTCCAGCTTTTTTATTGAGAAAGGTTAATTCTTCAGTAGTCCAATCTCCCACAGCACTATCATTTTTAGCACCCACAAAAAATGTTTTTGAAAGGTCGGCGTCTTTAAGAAGTTCTAAAAAATTAAAATTAATTATTGGGGCTCCAATGATCGCCGTATTTTTAGCCTCCAACGGAGAAAAACCTTCTTTTTTGGCAGTTTCTTCCAAATTTACCTCCGTTGGGTTTTCCCCATTTTCGTTATAGGTTATGACTTTCCCCATTTTAAATCCCTCACGAACGCTTTTTTCAATATTTAAACGACAATTGAGGACCGCACTTTTATCGGCAATATTTCCATAGTCTGCCAATATTTTTTGAGTCATAAATGCACCATAAGAATGGCCTATCAAATAGACTACTTTGTTTTGATTTTTAAAATGCATAATGACATCCTTAGTAATTTTTATACTCAGATCAGTATCTATAATAGCATCTTCATATGTAAAGTCAGTTGCACTTCTTATACTTTTATTGAGGTGTTGAATTTGATAGGGATAGACTCTAAGGTCATCCAAAAAATAATCATAAGGCTTATCAGAAGATTCGGACTCTAATTCATAATTCATCTTAAAATCAGGGCCACCTTGAAGAAATACCCAAACGGTATCGGAAGCTTTATCTCCTCTAAACTCGTAAAGTTGGTCTATTTTATCAGGGACAACACTCTTAATGTATTTTACATTGTCCTCATTAGCAGTCGTTTCGGTGGAATCTTTTTTACACGAAATAAAAAGAAGGGATACAGCGATAGCTGAGAGTAGGTAATTTTTCATTGGGATAATATTTTATATATTTCTTTAAATGTACATTAATTTTTAGTTTTCCAATGGCGTCAAAGATTTTAAACCATTTAGTAATCTACTCTATGCCTATTTAAAGTTATAAGAATTGACCTCTTAAAAAATCGTGGTCTTTTTCATTTACTATTACCATGTGATAAGTCTGCAGAAGAAAAAACGAAAGAATAGGACAGATCACCGTGAATTATCGTCATCTATGTTGCTGAATTAAGTGCAGACAAAGAACTCTTATTACAGGACTTATTGATACATTCTCACAAGAGAATTCATCACTATATTTTCAGTCATAAAGTTTATCTTTATAAGAAAAATATTTTGGAAAATATTAAAAAGGCATTTAAATTCGGATTACTTCTTTTGATTTTTTGGAGTTGTGATCGTGGAGAAAATCCGTCCAATACGTCAGAAGAGCTTGAAGCAACTAATTATACATTACAACCGGGTCAAAGGTTACTAACCATCAATCAGATGATCGATGGAGAAACGGTGGCAAGAAGTGTCCATATTGTAGCTCCAGATATCATTGATCGAGAAAGAAACTACCCAGTTTTATTTGCCTTTCATGGCGCTGGGGGTGACGGAGGACAATTTTTAAACAATCCCTTACTCAATAATTTAATTAGTGCCGATGAATTTATCGGGATCTATCCAAACGGACACAATACTTTTTGGAATTTAGGTTCTGAAAACACCACCGCTGATGATGTTGCTTTTGTCGATATGATAGTCGCCAAGCTAGAAAATTATGAAGGTCTAGACCTTTCAAAAATGTATGCCTTGGGTTTTTCCAACGGTGCAGGAATGGTCAATCTTTTAGGAAAAAGAACTTCACATTTTAAAGCTATTGCACCACTTTTTAGTCAGCAAATCATAAGTATTGGTGACTTGACACCCCAAACACCATTATCTGTTTTTCAGTTGGGAGGGGAGTTGGACGAACTTATTCCACTTAATGGAGGAACATCCCCCGTTGGAGAATTCATGTCTGAAGAAGCAAGTGCCTTAGATTGGGTTAATCGTTTTGATTGCGAAACAGAGCCCGTAGAAGAAACTTTAAACTGGGGGGGTACAACGATTAATTCCTATCAATATTTGGTTTGTAATAATCGAAATGTTGTTCATCGTCTCGTTGCTCTTAATACCGGGCATGGTTTGCAAGATGTTGCCAATATTATTGCTTATGAAGAAGTTTGGAATTTTTTTAAAAGATATTAGCCTGTTTACAATGGGTCACGACTTAGGATGAGCGGAAGTTTAAGCTAAAATAAAACTGTTTTATGATGTAAAATTGTTGTTGGCTTAACAATCAATAATCTAGTAAACAATATAATTGCAAGATGAAGATCAAGGAAAGAAGGCCGTTGGATTTGGTTGTAATTTCAGATACGCATTTGGGTACTGTGGGAGCACATGCCCAAGAACTTTTTAAATATCTGAAAAGCATTGAGCCAAAAACATTAATTATCAATGGCGACTTTATTGATATTTGGCAGTTTAGTAAAAGACATTGGGATGAATATCACACCAAAATAATCAAACAACTCATGACCTTTATTTCCAAGGGGGTCAAGATACATTATATTGTAGGGAATCATGATGAATCCTTTCGACGGTTTTTAGGTTTTTCCGTTTCGGGTTTTTCCATCTCCAATAAACTAACTCTAAATTTAAACGGTAAAAAAACATGGTTTTTTCATGGAGATGTTTTTGATGTTACCATGCAACATTCCCGATGGTTAACCCGATTAGGTGGGTTTGGGTATGATTTTTTGATTATAATCAATCGCATTGTAAACCTAACATTAAGTCTGTTTGGGATTGAAAAACTGTCCTTTTCCAAAGCCATAAAAAATAAAGTAAAAGGTGCAGTCGCTTCGGTCAATAAATTTGAAGAAACGGTCGTTGACATTGCGTCACGTAATGATTTTGATTATGTTGTTTGTGGACACATTCATCAAGCCGCCATCAAAGAGTATTTAATCAATGATAAAAAAACGACCTATTTAAATTCGGGAGATTGGATAGAAAACCTGACCAGTCTAGAATATAATAAAGGAGAATGGTGTTTACACACTTACGATCCGAATCAATTCACTGTTGATAACAAAAATAAAATAAGTGATTATAAAACCTCTAAAGAACTCTACCAAGAATTAGTAAATGACTTTAAAATGCTCTAAATGAAAATTCTTTATGCAATTCAAGCTACTGGAAATGGTCATGTTTCTCGTGCTAAAGAATTGATCCCTCTTTTTTTAAAACACGTCCAAGTAGATATTCTTCTCAGTGGAACCGCAGCTGATGTAGCTTTGGATTTTCCAATTAAATACCGTTATCAGGGTTTTAGTTTTGTGTTTGGACAAAACGGTGGGGTTGATTTACTTAAGACCTTTATGCAAATGAACTTATTTCGATTGATTAAAGAAATAAGAGGGCTAGATGTTGATCAATATGATTTGATCATAAATGATTTTGAACCCGTTTCAGCATGGGCAAGCTGGTTTAAGCGTAAAAAATGTATGGCATTAAGCCACCAATACAGTCTTCTTAATCCGAATGTACCAAAATCATCGAAATCTCGATTTTTATCCTATTTTATTCTTAAATATTATGCGCCAACGGGATGGGGGTATGGTTTTCATTTTAAAAAATACGACAAGGATATCTTCTTACCCATCATAAAGAAAGAAATCAAAAATAACAGCCCGATTAAAAAGAATTATTATACGGTCTATTTACCAGCCTATTCCGACGAGAAAATCATTAAAATTCTTTCGATGCTCCCTAAAACTAATTGGAAAGTCTTTTCTAAAAACAGCAAAGAAAGCTATCGGGTGGGGAATGTCCGTATCAAGCCGATCAATTCCAAAAAATTTAACATCAGCCTTGTGAATTGCAAGGGTGTTTTATGTGGTGCTGGATTTGAAACCCCAGCTGAAGCGCTTTATCTCCGTAAAAAACTATTGGTAATTCCCATGCACAATCAATATGAACAACAATGTAATGCTGCCGCATTGGAAGAAATGGGTGTTCCAGTAATAAATAAACTCAGCAAAAATTCCATTGACGTTCTTCAACAATGGATTAGTTCTAAAAAAATAATCAAAGTGGATTACACGGAATCCAATGACAAGGTGATAAATCAATTGTTTTTAGAGTATATTAAAAATAAAACCAAAACAATAGCCTCCAATAACAAGTATCCGAAAATAAAGCTTTTTTCAAAAAAGCCAAACCAAACAATTTTTTAAAAGTTGCTTATCCTTTAGGGCTTTCTTGTGTGCTATTTTTAGCATTTTTATACAAATAAAAGTACGACTCATCAAGAAAGACAACTATTTGATCAAATGATTTTAGGATTCCGCTATTTTAGTTAAATTCATTTTTTAAAATCAAAATCAGTTTCCATGTTTCAATATAAAGGTCATTTTTTCGGTGTACTATTTATTTTATTTTTCAATGCATTAGCTTTTTCACAAGAAAAAGAACCTCGTGTTAATCAAGAGCGGCTCAGTCGCAATTTGATGGAACTAGCAACATTTGGTAAAAATGCCCAAAATGGAAGTGATCGTGTAGCATATAGTGACCATGAAATAGCAGCTCGAAAATTTTTAATGGATAAATTAGTATCGATGGGGTTAACTGTATCCATCGATTATGCAGGAAATATATTGGCTCAAAGAAAAGGGAAAAATCCAAAATTAAAACCGCTTGCTTTGGGTTCCCACATTGATGCTGTTCCCAATGGTGGCTTTTATGATGGTAACGTTGGAGTGATGGGAGGTATAGAGGTTTTAGAAACACTCAATGATTTTAACTTGACTACTGAGCATCCATTGGAATTATTCATTTTTACCAATGAAGAAGGCGGTGTTTTTGGAAGTAGAGCAATAGCTGGTAAGATAGATGAAAGTGCCCTAAAAGTTAAAACGGCTTCTGGCTATACCAATGCAGAAGGGGTTAAAAGAATAGGAGGAATACCAGAAAAAATTATGGAAGTAAAGCGACCCAAGGGAAGTTTACATGCCTTTTTAGAGCTTCATATTGAACAGGGGAATAATCTTAACCAAACGGGAACAGCCATCGGTGTTGTTGAGGGAATTGTCGGATTAAAATGGTGGGATGTAACCGTTTCAGGCTTTACCAATCACGCTGGAACTACACCGATGAAAGGACGAAAAGATGCGTTGCTTGCCGCTGCAGAATTTGTATTAATGGTTAATCAAGTGGCCACCTCAACCCCAGGAACGCAGGTCGGAACGGTGGGGCGCATAAAGGCTTTTCCAGGTGCGCCTAACGTTATTCCAGGAAAAGTAGTCATGAGTTTGGAATTACGGGACCTCAAAAGTGCTAAAATAGCTTCTCTTTATGAAGAAATTACGCAAAAGGCGCAACACATTGCTGAAAAAACGGGAACAAGCTTTGCCTTTTCTCCTATAGACGCCACCGCTGATCCGGCCCTAATGGATAAAAATATTCAAGCACTTATTCAAAAATCAGCTGACCAATTGGGATTAAGCCATATGACACTTCCTAGTGGAGCTGGTCACGATGCACAGGACATGGCTTTAATTACCCCAACTGGAATGATCTTTGTTCCAAGTATTGATGGTATCAGTCATTCTCCTAAAGAATTTTCAACGCCAAAGGCCATCGCAGATGGAGCTAATGTTTTACTTAAAACGCTTTTAGCTTTAGACACAACGGAACTTAAATAAATCCCCTTTAGCATTTATAAAGACCAATATCAAGCGTAAAAGAATAATAAATCTCGTTTAAGGGTGCTCATTCTATGCGTTTTTAATCGACTAACACGTTTGATCGCTAGAAATAGAGTATTTTTGCCACCAAATTAATTTCCATGAGCAGTATTGTAGCGATTGTAGGGCGGCCCAATGTAGGGAAATCTACTTTTTTTAATCGGATGATTCAAAGGCGAGAAGCTATTGTAGATGCCGTTAGTGGAGTTACCCGTGATCGTCACTATGCAAAATCGGATTGGAATGGTAAAATCTTTACCCTTATCGACACTGGTGGATACGTAGAAGGCAGCGATGATATTTTCCAAAAGGAAATTGATAAGCAAGTCAATTTGGCCATTGAAGAAGCAGATGCCATCGTTTTTATGGTCGATGTCACAGATGGTGTGACAGGTATGGACGAAAATATAACGACACTACTAAGACGAAGTCATAAACCCGTTTTTTTAGCCATTAACAAAGTGGATAACTCCAGTCGAATGGATGACATCCATGAATTTTATGCTTTGGGCTTTGAAGGGCTTTACCCCATATCAGGAATCAATGGCAGTGGGAGTGGTGAACTCCTAGATGCTTTGGTTGCTAGTTTACCAGAAGATATAACCACTGAAGAGGATGCTTTACCTCGTTTTGCGGTAGTAGGTCGTCCTAATGCTGGAAAATCTTCTTTTATCAATGCCCTCATTGGTGAAGAACGTTATATTGTTACCGATATAGCAGGAACCACCAGAGATAGTATTGATACTAAATATGACCGTTTTGGTTTTGAATTTAATTTAGTTGATACCGCAGGAATTCGCAGGAAGGCAAAAGTAAAAGAAGATATTGAATTCTATTCTGTGATGCGTTCTGTTCGAGCCATTGAATACAGTGATGTTTGTCTTCTTATTGTTGACGCTACTCGCGGTTTTGATGGTCAAGTACAAAATATTTTTTGGTTGGCTCACAGAAATCATAAAGGGGTGGTTATTTTGGTTAACAAATGGGATTTAATTGAAAAAGACAATGCGGCAGTAAAAAAGTTTGAAGCGGATATTCACGAAAAAACAGCTCCTTTTTCAGATGTCCCCATCATTTTTATGTCGGCGGTAAGTAAACAACGTATTTTTAAGGCTATTGAAACTGCTGTAAAAGTTCATAAAAGTCGAAGCTATCGAATTCCTACAAAGCAATTCAATAATGTCATGCTTCCCATCATTGAAATCAATCCTCCTCCTGCATATAAAGGAAAATTTGTCAAAATAAAGTTTTGCACTCAGCTCCCTACGGACTTTCCACAATTTGCTTTTTTCTGTAATTTACCTCAATATTTAAAAGATCCTTATCGAAGATTTCTTGAAAATAAAATTCGACAAAACTTTGATTTTAACGGAGTCCCTATCCAAATTTTCTTTCGAAAAAAGTAATTAAAGATTGTTTTTAAGCGATTGGAGTTCTAATTTAATCCCCTCTAGTTTATTCAACAAAAGAACAATATCGTTACCTGAACTTTTCATTTTCAATTGTTTTTTAGCACCAGAAATGGTCATGCCTTTTTCTTTGACAAGGTGATGAACCAACTGAATAACTTTTATGTTTTCAGGGGTGTATTTTCGGGTACCACTTTCCTTTTTTTTAGGCTGGATTTCGTCGAATTCCTTTTCCCAAAAGCGCAGTAAAGATGTTTTTACATCAAAGGCTTTAGCGACCTCTCCAATTGAATAATAACGTTTTTCTGGGAGTTCAATAAACATTTAGTCCATGGATTGATTTTCTTGTTGGGCCTGATTTACGATAATATCAAATTCTTCTGCGGAAAGGTTACCATAATAAAAATTCAGCGGATTGATTTTTTGATTGTTCTTTAAGATCTCATAATGCAAATGCGGACCAACAGATCGCCCAGTACTTCCAACAAAACCGATAACATCCCCTCGTTTTACCTTTTTCCCCACACGCACATTGTAAGCATTCAGGTGGGCATAGAGACTTACATATCCAAAACCGTGATCAATTCTGATGTGTCTACCATATCCAGAAGATCTATTATCTGCACGTTTAACGACTCCATTTCCAGAGGCGTAAACTGGAGTTCCCCGTTTAGCGGTAAAGTCCATTCCATAATGCATTTTTCTTTTTTTTGTAAACGGATCAGTTCGATACCCGAAGCCGGAAGCCATGCGTTTTAAATCCTCATTTTTGACAGGTTGAATTGAAGGAATGGCTTCAAGTAATTCTTCTTTATCATTGACCAAATATTCAATTTCGTCCAAAGATTTGGATTGGACCACCGTTTGTTTCATCAATACATCCAGCTTCTTAGTTGTGTTGATAATCAGTTCAGAATTATTAAATCCCTCTAAGTCTTTATATCGATTTACCCCACCAAAACCTACTTTTCTTTGCGCTTCAGGAATGGGGCTAGCTTCAAAATAAATACGGTATAAGTTATTGTCTCGATCTTCTATATTAGCCAAAACCGATTCAATATTTTTTAACTTTCGGTTGAGGATATTAAATTGGAGTTCGTAATTTTCAATTTCTCTTGCTTGTATAATCTCTGTTGGTGTACTAACAATGTTTGTGTTTAAAAAAATAAATAAGGTCGCAACACCTAAAAGTGCAGCAGAAATAATGAACAAGATAGCATTGGAGATTCTTAAAGTTCTGCTGGTTTCGATGGGGCGGTAAGAAAGGGTGTCTTGATCGTAATAATATTTTACTTTAGCCATAAACAATTTTCTTATAATTTTTCTTTTCCTTTGCAAAGACAAATAATACTAACAAATATAACAATTATACTCAACTTTTTTTTATCGGTAAATCACTGCCATAAAACCCACTAAAAAGAAGCTTGATTACCAAGGAATACGATTCATGAAAGCTGCTCAAATAAGAGAAAACTTCCTAAAATTTTTTCAATCAAAAACGCATAGCATTGTCCCTTCTGCACCCATGGTGATCAAAGATGATCCTACCTTAATGTTTACGAATGCTGGCATGAATCAATTTAAAGAATATTTCTTGGGAAATGCCGTACCCAAAACAACTCGGGTTGCAGATACACAAAAGTGTCTTCGTGTTTCCGGAAAACACAATGATTTAGAGGAAGTTGGTATTGACACCTATCACCACACCTTTTTTGAAATGTTGGGGAATTGGAGTTTTGGTGATTATTTTAAAAAAGAAGCGATTGCATGGGCTTGGGAATTGTTTACGGAAGTTTATAAGATAGACCCAGAAAAACTCTATGTTACAATTTTCGAAGGAGCTGAAGAGGAGGGGATTTCTAAGGATCAAGAAGCCTATAATTATTGGAAGGAAATTCTTCCAGAGGAGCGAATTTTACTCGGAAACAAAAAAGACAATTTTTGGGAAATGGGCGATCAAGGTCCGTGTGGTCCTTGTTCAGAAATTCATGTGGACATCCGCTCCGAAGAAGAAAAGCTGAAAATTCCTGGTGCTGAATTGGTCAATCAAGATCATCCACAAGTCATTGAGGTTTGGAATCTTGTTTTTATGGAATTTAACCGAAAAGCCGATGGAAGTCTTGAAAAATTACCCGCAAAACATGTAGATACTGGAATGGGGTTTGAACGCCTGTGTATGGTACTACAGGAAAAGACTTCAAATTATGACACTGATGTCTTTACTCCATTAATCAGAGAAATTGAAACCTTAACACAATCCACCTACGCAAAAGACGAAACCACAGATCGCGCCATTCGTGTTATTGCTGACCATGTCAGAACAGTTTATTTCGCAATTGCTGATGGACAGCTCCCTAGTAATAATGGTGCTGGATATGTTATTCGAAGAATTTTAAGACGTGCTATTCGTTACGGGTTTACTTTTTTGAATCAAAAAGAGCCTTTTATTCATAAGTTAGTTCCCGTTTTGGAGCAACAAATGGGTTCGGTCTTTCCAGAATTGAAAAGGGAACACCAATTGGCTTTTAATGTGATTCGCGAAGAAGAAACCTCATTTCTTAAAACACTAGACCAAGGTTTAGTGCTTCTTGATGTCATTATTAAAAACAACTCTTCGAAACAGATTAGTGGATCCAAAGTTTTCGAACTCTATGACACGTTTGGTTTCCCATTAGACTTAACAGCTTTAATTGCAAAAGAACGCGGATATGAAATTGATGAAGCTGGATTTCACGAAGCCATGGAAGGCCAAAAGTCACGCTCTCGTGCAGCAGCAGCAACTAATATGGACGACTGGGTCCTTGTTCGTGAAGATGATGTGGAAGAATTTGTCGGATATGATTTATTAAAAACAGATGTAAAAATCACCCGTTACCGGAAAATCAATACCAGTAAAGAGGGGGATTTTTACCAATTGGTATTTAACATGACTCCTTTCTATCCAGAAGGCGGAGGACAAGTAGGCGATAAAGGTTATTTAGAAACGTCCAATGGGACAATCATTTACATTAGGGACACCAAAAAAGAAAATAATCTTATTCTCCACTACACTAAAAACTTACCAGAAAAAATAACGGAAACCTTTAAGGCTGTTGTGGAGACGGAACAACGGAACCGAACAGCCTCCAACCATACGGCAACACATTTGATGCATCAAGCCTTACGTAAGGTGTTGGGTACTCACGTGGAGCAAAAAGGATCCATGGTACATTCGGGAATGTTTCGTTTTGATTTTTCCCATTTTGCAAAAGTTACCCCAGAGGAACTCAAGCAAGTGGAGCAATTTGTAAATGCGAGAATTCAAGAACAAATACCTTTGGAAGAACAACGAAATGTTCCCTTTCAACAAGCAGTTAATGAAGGAGCAATCGCTCTTTTTGGAGAGAAATATGGCGACACTGTTCGAACCATTCGCTTCGGTAAATCCATGGAGCTTTGTGGAGGAACCCATGTGGACAACACCTCCAAAATTTGGCATTTTAAGATTCGCTCTGAAGGTGCAGTAGCTTCTGGGATTCGGCGAATTGAAGCCATCACTGGAGCTGCCGCCAAAACGTATTTTGAGGAACAAACTATCTTGATGGAATCTGTCAATAACGTATTGAAAAATCCCCAAGACACCCTAAAAGCACTCCAAAGCCTTCAAGAGGAAAACAGTAACTTAAAAAAAGAATTAGCAACCCTTTCCAAATTAAAAACGCAGGTTCTGAAAAAAGAATTAGCCGCTCAAATTGAAGATTTCGAAGGTATTCGTTTTTTAGCCAAAGAAGTTGATTTAGATGCGCAAGGATTGAAAGATGTGTCTTTCGAAATGGGAGCTCAAATTGAAAATTTAGTATTGGTTTTAGCCTCTGGTAAAACTGGAAAACCCTTGATGAGTTGTTACGTGTCCAAAAGCTTAGTAGAGACGAAAGGGATTAATGCCGTTCAGATGGTACGGAGTTTAGGAAAGTATATTCAAGGAGGAGGAGGTGGACAAGCTTTCTTTGCAACTGCAGGAGGAAAAAATGTGGAAGGTATCCAAGAGGCACTAACTGCAGCTAAGGACACCCTCCAATAAATTTTTATTCTATTCCTGGAGGATAATTGCTAAGAATTTGTTGGACGAAAAGCATAATGCGTTCGTCTCGATTCTTGGTGTATTCGCTAATTGCACCACGACCTTTTCCTTGCCAAACGAGTTGTTTTGACTCAGCATCGATAAAGTTGATAAAGAGCGTTCCTTCAGTTTGTGAAGTTACACTGCTGTAATTAGGTCCCCAAAACCAAGGATTCCACCCCATATTATTGACATAAACTTTTTCCTTTGCTTTGGTCGTGAAGGTTACCAATAAATTAGGATTTTCAGATTTCTTAAGTCCCTTTTGCTCCAAATTATGGTCCAAAGCCCTTAAAATTCTCCTTTTGTCAAGATCGGAAATAACCACTTGATCAATGTGTGGTTTAAGATAGGCGAAGGTGGTGTATTTGTTGAAATCAACCCCCTGATCATAATCAGTAAAAACTCTTACAGAACTGCAAGAAGTAAAAAAAATAAGACAACTAATTAAGCAGAAATTTTTCATCGTAAAAATATTTTATAGTAAAAAAAAATCAAAAACTGTGCCGACTTTAATTTCCCCTTTTGGGATCATATCCGTATGGGCAATGCCGACAATTGTTTTGACAACAATATCCACGTTTGAGGTGGTACTTTTCAGTAAAAACTTTATAACCCTCTGGAGTAAGATAAAAATCATCTTCTTCTAAAGGAGGTAGTGATCTTCGGGCCATTTTAATGTAAATTTAGAGCTCAAAAAACAAATGAAAACCAAACAAGATTTTTTTGAACTAGATAAAATTAGTGTAAATCAAGCAGTTTATGATTTTAATCAATACAAAATTGCTTTGAAACGGGAAGATTTATTGCATCCCACGATTTCTGGAAACAAGTTTCGTAAATTAAAGTACAATTTGGCAGAGGCTGTTCGGGAATCATACACGGTTTTTTTAACGTTTGGGGGAGCTTTCTCAAATCATCTTGCTGCTGTTGCAGCACTTGGGAAACGGTTTAATTTTAAAACAATTGGAGTTGTTCGGGGTGAAGAATGGCAACAAAAATGGAAGGAAAGTCCTACCCTAGTTTTTTGTAAAGGTCAAGGAATGGAATTTCATTTTATTTCTCGAACCGATTATCGCCTTAAAAAGAAAAGTAATGGTGTTCAAAAACTACTTGCTTCTTCTGATAAAATATATGTACTTCCGGAGGGAGGCACCAATAGTTTAGCCATTAAAGGCTGTAAAGAAATCTTGTCTGAGGAAGATCATCAATTTGAGGTCATCTGTTGTAGTGTTGGAACTGGAGGAACATTGGCAGGGTTGATTGAAGGAGCTCAACCCCATCAAAAGGTTTTGGGTTTTGCAGCTTTAAAAAATAAAGACTTAGAAAACGAAATCAAACACTTTACAACTAAAGATAACTGGGAAATTATCCACGACTATACTTTTGGAGGCTATGCAAAAGTAAAGCCTGAATTGATTGCCTTTATGAACGCTTTTTATCAACAACACCAAATTCCCTTGGATCCAATTTACAACGGAAAGATGCTTTTTGGTATTTTTGACCTAATAAAACAAAACAAATGGCCATGGGGCAAGAAAATATTGGGTATTCACTCCGGTGGATTACAAGGAATTCAAGGAATGAATTTTCACCTCCAAAAAAAAGGATGGCCTTTAATTCAACCACTTTGAATAAAATTGTAATCCTTTTGGTTACGCTGTTTTTGGTCTCCTGCGGATCTTCCCGAAAAAAAGTGTATGCCACCAATCCAAAACCTGTTTCTCAAAGACAGGCTAGCATTAATAATGCTCCCCAAAAGAAAACGAACAGCATTCCTAAAAAGCGGACTACGGATGAAAAAGTGCGAGATTATGTCCAAGAATATTCAGCTATGGCTCAAATGGAAATGAAAAAATTCAAAATTCCAGCGAGCATTACTTTGGCTCAGGGGATTTTAGAATCTGGAATGGGGGAAAGCCGTTTGGCAAGGAAGGCAAATAACCATTTTGGAATCAAATGCCACAAAGGTTGGCGGGGTAAACGTATTTATCATGACGATGATAAAAGAAATGAATGTTTTCGGGTGTATAAGGATCCGATCAAATCCTATCGCGATCATTCTTTATTTCTAGCAAATCGGCAGCGTTATGCTTTTTTATTTGATATTAATACGAAGAATTATAAAGCTTGGGCCAAAGGCCTAAAAAAAGCAGGATATGCAACAGATCCCAACTATCCCAAAAAGCTTATTGGATTGATTGAACGCTATAATTTGACTTCTTACGACAGAAGAAACAATATAAAAAACAAACTTGAAACTAAGGTGGTAACAAAAGCCATTGAACACCAAGTAAAAAAGGGGGACACCCTCTATTCCATCTCCAAACACTACAATGTTTCCATGGATAAAATCATTAGTAAAAACACCATTGATGGGAATACCATCTATCTTGGTCAAATTTTAATAATTCCCAACAGTCAATAAATTTATGCAATATCAAAGAAGTAGTGCCTTATTTCAAGCGGCACAAAACGTTATACCTGGAGGGGTTAATTCCCCAGTACGTGCCTTTAAAGCTGTCGGTGGAACACCCATATTTGTCAAAAAAGCAAAAGGGGCTTACCTCTATGATGAAGATGGTAATACATTGATTGATTATATCTCTAGTTGGGGGCCAATGATTTTAGGGCATGCTTTTGAACCGGTTTTAGAAGCCGTTAAAACCCGAGCTGATTTGGGGACTTCTTATGGTATGCCTACAGAATTGGAAACTCAAATTGCGGAATTAGCAGTGTCAATGGTACCCAACATTGATAAAATCCGTATGGTTAATTCTGGAACAGAAGCCTGTATGAGTGCGGTACGATTGGCAAGAGGATATACCGGACGAGAAAAAATCATCAAGTTTGCTGGATGCTATCACGGGCATTCTGATGCTTTTTTGATTCAAGCGGGGAGTGGTGCGGTCACCTTTGGTGCTCCTAACAGTCCTGGTGTTACTGCAGGGACAGCCAAGGATACGCTTTTAGCCCAATATAACGACCTTGAGGGGGTGTCTGCTCTATTCGAGCAACAAGGAGAACAAATTGCAGGGATTATTATTGAACCTGTAGCAGGTAATATGGGGTGTATTCCCCCACAACCTGATTTTATCAAGGGACTTCGTGACCTTTGTGATGCAAATGATGCGTTATTAATTTTTGATGAGGTGATGACTGGCTTCCGATTGGCCAGAGGGGGAGCACAAGAACGCTTGGGTATTCGCGCGGATATTGTCACTTTTGGAAAGGTATTGGGCGGAGGATTACCCGTAGGAGCATTTGCAGCTAACGCAAAAATTATGGGTCATTTGGCTCCTGAAGGCCCTGTTTATCAAGCGGGTACACTTAGTGGGAATCCATTAGCAATGGCAGCAGGATATACGATGCTTAAAACCTTAAACGATAATCCAGAAATTTTTAAAAGCTTGGATAAAAAAACAGCATCCCTACATGAGGGCATGGACAGCGTTCTTCGTGATAAAGGAATTCCTTATCAAATCAATCGTTTTGGATCCATGATTTCCCTTCACTTTACAGAACAGCCCGTTAAGGATTTTAAAACAGCAGCTTTGGGCAATAACGACTCTTTTAAAAACTATTTCCATGGGATGCTGGAAAGAGGGGTTTATTTGCCTCCCAGTGCTTTTGAAAGCTACTTTTTAAATGATGCCTTGTCCAGTTCAGACATCGATAAAACCCTTACTGCTTTTAAAGCAGTAATGGCTTCTTTTTAAGACTTGATTAAAACTATAAAGCCATCAATGGGTTTTGTCTTTACTGTAATAATGGGATTGTTTCCCTTTTGGCACCTTTTGGCAATGCTTATCATTTGAAATTTTCCATACGTATGGACTCCCCAAAAATTTATGTGAGAAATAAACACTTTAAAAACAAAAAATCCATTACCGCCCTAAGGCAGTAATGGACAAACTAAACCAACATTAAAAAAACTAATTCCAATTTCTAGGACCACGAAGACGTTGCATCTTATGTTTTCTCGTGACCCTATTTTTTTTCATTTCAAGTTTTGCCATTTGGGATTTCCGTTGCCTTTTTTTCCACATTTCATATTGTGCAGATGTCAAAATAGCTTTTAAATTTTCTTGAAAGGATTCTAGGTGTTCCAAATGTGCTAAACGCATTTTAAATTTTTCCTCACTAGAAAGTTGTTCCCTATTTTTTGGGCGTTTTGGACGTGCTTTCAAGTGTTCTTCAAGTACGTTTTGAATACGTTCCTCTTGAACCTTTGTTAAATCCAATTTTAAACGCATTTCTTTTGCTTGTAAAATGGAATGTTGTTTTGGGGTCATTTTTTCTTTAATGATAGTAGCATCTTCTTGTGCTATTAAAGAAAGTGGCAATAAAAGTAAAAGTATAAGCTGTTTCATAGCAATTTATTTTTTGTTCTCTTTTATGACCTCTCAAAATAAAATTAGTTTAAAGAATTAAGAAAACTTTAGCATTTCTTTCCTACTTTACAATATTCATTAATTCCATGACAACTTTTCCTATGAAGTTGTTTTAGAATATCAACTGACTCGGAAAATGCCCTTTAAAAAGATGATTATTATTGGTTTTCAAAGGAATAAAAATGTGCAATGGAAAACGGAACTTGATCAAAGCTTTTAAAGAATATGCGGGAGATTATCATTGTCGATCTTCTTAATAATTCTCCTTCAGAACTTTGGTAAACTCAGCTGATATTTTCAACCCTCCTTATTTCCCCATGTTTAATCTGATGCTATTTTTCATAGAAGGCCTATGATTTGGTATGAGATTGGGATAAAAAACCCTATGCTTATCCTAGCTCAATTTTTAATGGAACGAAAATAAACGTTAAGGATTTACAACACTGCACCAAAGGCCATCTTCTGTTTTCTTTACTTCTGCTAGTTTGTTTTTGGTAAGTCCTTTTATGGCTTTATCCCATTTTTTATTACTCAAACCTACTTTTTCCTTAAGGCTGTTCAATAGAATAGGGGACTCTTTTTTTAATAAGTCAAGAATCAACTTTTCTTCTTCAGCAAGGGGAATGGTTTTCCTTTCGGGTTTCATTTGAGGAAAGAAAAGGACTTCTTGAATAGAACTGTTGTTGGTCATTAACATTACCAAACGGTCAATTCCGATCCCAATTCCAGAAGTAGGAGGCATCCCATATTCCAAGGCTCTTAGGAAATCTTGATCGATAAACATGGCCTCATCATCGCCTTTTTCACTGAGCGCAAGCTGGGCTTCAAAACGTTCTCTTTGGTCAATGGGGTCATTTAATTCAGAATAGGCATTGGCCAATTCTTTACCGTTGACCATCAATTCAAAACGTTCAGTCAATTTTGGATTATCCCGGTGTTCTTTGGTCAAAGGACTCATGGACTTGGGGTAATCCGTAATAAAAGTGGGTTGGATATAATGGTGTTCACATTTTTCCCCAAAAATTTCATCGATCAACTTTCCTTCACCCATTGTATCGTCAACTTCCAAGCCAAGCTTTTTGGCTGTAGCACGTAATTCGTTTTCATCCATTTCTGAGACATCAATCCCCGTATGAACTTGTATAGCTTCTAAAATTGGGACACGCGGGTAAGGCGCCTTAAAGTCAATGGTATGTTCTCCTACCGTTAATTTTGTAGTTTGATGAGTATCTGTTGCCACTTTTTCCAAAAGGGCTTCCGTAGTCTCCATCATCCAGAAATAATCCTTGTAGGCAACATACAATTCCATGACTGTAAATTCAGGATTGTGGGTGCGGTCCATACCTTCATTTCGGAAATCTTTAGAGAATTCATAGACACCATCAAAGCCTCCAACAATTAAACGTTTTAAATACAATTCATTCGCAATACGGAGGTAGAGGGGAATATTTAACGCATTGTGGTGAGTCACAAAGGGGCGGGCAGAAGCCCCTCCAGGAATAGGTTGCAAAATCGGAGTTTCCACTTCCAAGTACGCTTTGGCATTAAAAAATTCCCGAATACTATTAGTGATTTTTGTTCTTTTAATAAAGGTGTCTTTTACCTTGGGATTGACAATTAAATCAACATAACGTTGTCGATAACGTTGCTCCGCATCATTAAATTCGTCATAAGTGTTTCCATCTGAATCTGTTTTGGGAAGAGGAAGCGGTCGTAAGGTTTTATTTAAGAGGGTAAATGTTTTGACAAGGACTGTTTTTTCTCCAACTTGTGTGGTGAATAAGTCCCCTTCAATTCCAATAATATCTCCAATATCTAGGAGTTTTTTATAGACATCATTATAAAGTGTTTTATTTTCATCAGGGCAAATCTCATCGCGGTTAAAGTACAATTGAATGCGCCCTTGACTATCTTGTAGTTCGGCAAAACTTGCTTTTCCTTGAATCCTTCTAGACATAAGACGTCCGGCAACAATAACCCGTTTTCCTTCTACAAAGTTGGCCTTGATTTCTTGTGAATTGTGGTTTACTGGAAATAATGGGGCAGGATAAGGATTAATCCCTAGTTGTAACAAGCTTTGTAATTTTTCTCTACGGATGATTTCTTGTTCTGAAAGTGAAGTCGCCATTGCTTAAATTTATCTTGCAAAGATACACTTCTATAAAAATCAACGGGAGCAAAATTTGTATCTTTGCTGAAGTAAAAAAAATATGCATTTTTTCCGTGTCTTATTGGCTATATGTTTCCCCCCCTTATCGGTCATTGATAAAGGTTGCGGATCCATTTTGATTGTCTTTATTTTAACCTTGTGTGGTTGGGTTCCTGGAGTCATTGCAGCTTTGGTAATTTTAAATAAACCAGCTTAATGGATGCTCCCAAGAACAGATCCGTTCAGCGTGCAGATTTGGGTTTGATGTCTTATAAAAGTTGTTGGGATTATCAAACAAAATTATTTGATGCTATTATTGCAGTAAAACGATCTAACCGAAATTCTTCTGTTTTTGTTCCCACTCAAAATTATTTTTTATGGGTAGAACATCCAGCTGTTTTTACCTTAGGTAAAAGCGGTGATGAAAGTAATATACTTCTCGATCAAAAGGGTTTACAGCAAAACAATATTGAATTCTACAAAACCAATCGTGGTGGAGACATTACTTTTCATGGTCCTGGGCAAATTGTGGGTTATCCCATATTGGATTTAGACAATTTTTTTACAGACATTCATAAATACCTCCGCTTTTTGGAGGAAATGATTATCCTTACCCTTGATGAATATGGAATTCAGGCTGAAAGGAGTAAAGGCGAAACAGGTGTTTGGCTGGATGTAGGAACGCCTTTTGCACGTAAAATTTGCGCCATGGGGGTTCGTGCAAGTCGATGGGTGACCATGCACGGTTTTGCCTTAAATGTAAATACTGACCTTACTTATTTTGATCATATCATACCCTGTGGAATTCAAGACAAAGCGGTGACTTCACTCGCTCGTGAATTAAACAGAACGGTTACACTTACTGAGGTAAAAGAAAAGTTGAGCAGGCATTTTCTTCAACTTTTTGAAGCACAATGGGCATAAACAAGAAACTAAACTATATAGCTGTTTTTCCTTTTTTCAAATTAAAGGCTTCAAAAATATAAAGTCACGATAGCCGCTGATCTTTTTTATTTTTTTTATGCTCAAAAATTATATTTTTCATAATCGTCTAAATATTGAGAAACGGTTGATAATATTTTCATGTAGTTATCGTATCGTATTGTATTATCTTGTCGAAGTTCACTTTCAAAATGTTGTGCAAGGGTGTAATTTTTTTCCAAGCCCAACATCCCAATTTTATGATTTAATCGATGGACAACTTCCGAAGCTTCTGTATAGTCTCTTAAATCATAAAAGTTCTTAAATTCAATAAAATCTAATCTGAATTCAAGAATGATTTGCTTCATTATCTTTTTTTGCTCTTTTCGACTATCACCAAATAATTCGATGATCATCTTTTGACTAGGGGTTTCTTCTTTCATGTTTTAATGGTAAAATAAAATGTTGTTCCTTGATTGATTTTTGAAGTGAACCAAATTTTCCCACCGTAAAAATTAACTATTTTTTTCACGATGGAGAGTCCAATTCCTTTGTTGTATTTTTTGGTATCAAGAGATTCAAAAATTTCAAATATTTTACTTTCGTGTTTTTGTTCGATCCCCATGCCATTGTCTTTTACATAAAATTCAACAACATCTTTTTTTGAAATCCCTCCTACATGTATTTGTCCCTCTTTAGTGCCAATAGCATTAATGGCATTGGTAATTAGATTTTGAAAAATTTGTTGGAATCTAGTTTTGTCTCCTTTAATTGTTGGAAGGATTCCGTCAATTTTTATTTCAATATTTTTAGGCTTATTAATAGTATCAACAATAAATTCAATTAGATTTTTGATACACACATTTTCATTGTTTGTATCTGACGTCCCTACACTTGAATACTCTAAAATCCCTTCAATAATGGCATTCATTTTACCCACCTTTACGAGAAGCAGCTTGAGCATTTCTATTCCTTTGTCATCCAGTTGATGGCTGTGATCTTCTATGAGCCAGTTGACTAAGGTGTCCATTCCACTTAGCGGTGATTTTAAATCATGAGAAACCACATGGGCATAATCATTTAAATCATTATTTTTTTGTTCTAAACTTTCAATGAGTTGGCTGTGCTGTTTTTCGAGCTCAATTTGATGAGAAATATCTTCAATAAAGATAATCTGATAGCGTGTCTGTTGTTGCTGATCTTTTACCGTGGTCACATTGGATCGTCCCCAAAAAATGGATTTGTCTTTTCGGATATAACGTTTATTTATAGAAAAATCATTGCTTTTGTCTACAATGATTTCGTTCGTTTTTTTGATAAATGAATAATAATCTTGTTGATGGAAAATATCTTTAAAATTTATAGCCATTAACTCTTTCTTTGAATACCCAAGTAGGTTTTCAATGGCGGTATTCGACTGAATTATTTTACCTGATTTCGTTAGAACAATCCCCAGTTTAGAATTCTTAAAAATAATTTCTAACTGCTGTTGTTGCTCATTGATTTTTTGTTCATTTTTAATTTCTTGTGTAATATCCCTAAACATTCCTTGAAAAGCGATGGGGCTATTGTCCTTATCTTTAATCACATTAATTTTCACTTCAACATTTCGTATTCCCTTAACAGTATTTAACCTGATATTAAACTTGGTATATGTTTCTTTTCTCAGAAGCTTTTTAATATTTCTGAACGTTTTTAAACGACTACCTTTTTGAATAAGGTTGAGTATATTGGTCGTATGATTTTTGGAATCCCATCCCAATAAATCTTTTGAGGTCTTATTCATTTTAAGTACCGAGCCATCTATTTTTGTTAACACGTATCCATCAAGCAGTTTATTGTAGAGTCCGTCCAGTTCAGAAAAAGTTTTGTTTATGGTTGAGAGTAAAACAGCATTTTCATTTTTTAACTGATCCGAGATAAAGTAAATTTCTCTTGATTCTTTTTTGAGATTTCTTTCTGTCTTGATTTTAACCTCTTTTGTTGATGATGTGACTCCGTTGTGTAGAGGTATTTTTTTAAGCATGATTTGAAGTACTATAGATTATGTTGAATTGATTTATAGAAAAGGGGACTAAATTTCTTCTAAGTATTTTATAAATTAGTTGAAGTAATAGCTGTTTTATCCCTGTATGGCCAAAGCTGAACAGCCTAAAATTGTTACTCCTTTAAAAGTATATTTTTCTGTTTAGTAGGATAATAAGGATTAATTACTGGATTCATTCTCGATAAAGTTCATTGATTAACCAATATTGGATGACTGTATTTAATTGCGCTTTAAATTCTTTATAGTGCATTGGTTTGGTGATATAGCCAGCTGTTCCAATTTTATAAGCATCTTTGACATCTTTAATATTTTTTGAAGAGGTTAAGATCATCACAGGAATTTCTTTAAAACTGTTGTTTTTTTTAAAGATGCTTAAAAACTCAAGCCCATTCATTCGAGGCATATTTAAATCTAAAAAAATGACACTTATTTCTCTTTTTTTATCTTGAAGAATTGAAAGTGCCTCTTCTCCATTTTTTGCAATGATTAAACTGTAGGTAGCTCTTGATTTTAGCGTTCCTTCAAAAAGTTCTTTGATAACTCTTTGAAACTTAAGTGTCTCAATTAAGTTGTCTTCAATAAGAAGAATACATAAGGAATTCATTGTTTGGGGTAATTCAGAATTGTTTGGGGTTAGTAGTAGTTATTTAAAATTTAAGTTCATTTTACATACTTCCGTATATTCATCGCAATATACAAAATATTTGTTATTCAAAAAGAATTGAAAAAACAAACACCGACTCCAATTTCCCCAATAAAGAGATGATATTAGAAAGTTCCTGAAAATTTCTAGAGCAAGATTTGATAGACTATTAAACCATTTTCTTCCGATTGAACGACCATTTCTAAAGCAGCGTCATCATCTGCATTAGTGATGTCAATTGGACCTTGACCATATACAGGAAAACCATTCACTGCCGTACCATTGCTGTAGAATAAAAAGACTTTTTTGGCATCGGTATCTGTCGTTGAAACCAAAATGGTATTATTGATATAAAAGATTTTTGGCCGAGTATAATTTCCGAAAGGAAGGTTTATAGGAATCCCCTTAATGGTTAAAACATTATCTGATAAGGTCACCAAAGTTTTGCTTGTCATGTCAATATAATGATTTTCATCAAGGGTTTTGGGGGTGCGTGTAATATTCCCTTTGGTATCAATCTGAACCAAATTACCATAAGTATCTGTAGTACTGAATTTATTAAGATAACTGAACACAGCGTTATCGCTAAAATTGATTTTCTCATTGAGTCGAATACGGTCTTTACCCGTTCTACTGATTATGCGAATATTGCCATCGCTTTGTTGCATTAGAATAAAATCTTTTGATGCCAAACGGAAATGTTTTGGAGGTCGTGTTAAAGGGTATTGAAGTTTATTTAATTTAAAACCTGACACTCTTTTTCCACGACGATTATACATACTTAATGATTTACCATTGGCAAGTAAAAAGCGATAATCTCGTGAATGGTCATAATCAAAAACAGCCAAAGGTTGAATTGGGAGTTCATCGGAAACTTTGATATCAAAAGGGGGGACAGTTTTACCATTTCTATCCAAAATCATAAAGCGGTTTGCTGTCCTAAAGGCCATTTGCACACGACCATTTTTATATAAATCAACCTGTTTGATTGGGCCGATAATTTTCCCTGAAAGTTTCTTTTTCCAAAATAAAGTTCCTGTATTTGAAAACAAGTAAAGGGTGTTGTTAGCGTCTTGAACTGCAATATCCATCGTTTTACTTCGATGATTTTTCAACCATTGTGGACTTGAAATAAGAGCTGCATCAAGTGTAAAGTTATATTGGTTTAGTGGTGTGTTTGAAGTTTGGTTGGGATTTTTTTGTTGGAGGGTAAAACGGAATTGTACCACATTATTTTCAGCAACGGCTTGAAGTGCAATGAGTGGATATTGATCAGCGATGATTAAATCCCATTGCTCATCCGAAAAGTTTTTATTTAAACCTTGCCAATGTTCTTTTAAGTTAGAGGAATGACCCATCCAAAGAAATGTTGCATTATCAGCCAAACTCTCTTTAAGCATCGAGTAGTTGGTATCTGTTGCTAGATTGTTTTTGTCTTTAAAACTACTAATAATAAGTTGCATGATTTTTTCATCCTCGCCATAAACCAAAAAATCATTAATTAACATCATCCATTGCGGATTAACAGATGTTCCAAAAGCCTCTAAAAAAAGACGCATCTCTTTAGGGAGGACTCCACTATAATAGGAGACATCCCGATATTTTTTTTCATTGACCCTTTGAATCAATTCCTTTGAAAGGGGATTGTTGTTGTTCAAATGAAAGAAAACGGCTTTTGAGGTTTCCTGGGTCATCCACCCAATTTCATCTACACTATTAAAAAGACTAAAATCAATAGTGTTTAGGGGGATGTTTTGTTGTCTGCTATAATTTTTAAAATTATTTTCTAAAACCTCCATGTTGGAAACAGAAAGTGCCAAAAAACTCTGAAAAGATTGCGGAACTAGATCTAAGAGATTGAATGACTTCGATTCTTGTGCATGGATTAAAGACAATTCATCAGGAAGTGAGTCATTAATAAAAGTAACACCATCCATAGTAAAGGGGTCTTTCTTGGTATTAAAATCATAAGCCGTCCAAGATTTGCCCATTTTTGGAAATAGAGGGGTTTCAGGAAAAATACTTTGAATAAATTCACCACCAAGCTTATGAAACATAAGGTTCATAGGAGCATCAGCATCATTATTTTCCGCAAGTTTAAAAAAAGTAGGGTCTTGTTGTCCTTGAGTTTCTTTTTGATGGTTTCGAATACTATTTTCCAAGATCAATTGTGTATCGGTAACATAGTGGATATCTTGAAATTGGCTTTGAAATAAAAACGCACTTCCTATTCGCTTCTTTTCAATGGTAAACCCATTATAAGTTACGGTATGGGTTGGTTTTTTAATTAGACTGTCATTTTCATTCTTTCTGTAGATTAACGAAATTGCGATGTCTGATTTACCGATAGAAGAGAAACAGTACAAAGCAGGACTACTTATTTTCTCTGGTGTGATTGCTTTAATTCGGGAGCTAATTGCTGGTTGAATCCCTTCAAGTTTAGAAAGCAAAGCCTGATTGTTTAAAGCATTTTCTATGATATTAAAATCATTAACTTGAACAACCGCAAACGTATTTTGAGGAACAAAGTCATAAAGATTTTTCTGATCAGTCTTTTGTTGGTCACAAGAGAAATGAAGTAAAATCACAGCAACAAAGAGGAGTTTTTTCATATTGTCATCAAAATTAATAAACTCTTATTTTTTAGCGTCATAGAATCCCAATCAAATCCCAATTATTATCTAAACAAGGTGTTCAAAATCACCTTTTATCTACGATTTTAAATTTAACAATAATTGTTTCGGTAATAATTGAAAAGATTTTCTATGATGTGGGGTACTCCCAAATTCACTAATGGCTGACCGGTGAAATGGGGTGGGATAGCCTTTATTTTTATTCCATCCATATTCTGGGAATTCCTCATGGAGTTGTAACATATAATCATCACGGTAGGTTTTTGCAAGAATAGATGCTGCTGCAATATTTCTGAATTTACTATCACCTTTAATAATGCATTGATGAGAGATATTTTGAAAATCTTTAAAACGATTGCCGTCAACAAGAATGTGATTTGGGGTAATGGCTAACTTAGATAAGGCTAAATGCATTGCTTTGATGGAGGCGTTTAAAATATTGATTTGATCAATTTCTTCTTGATAAACATGAGCAACTGCATAGGCAAGGGCTTGTTTTTCAATCTTTGGACGAAGCTGGTAGCGTTGCTTTTCAGTGAGTTGTTTAGAGTCATTGAGTAAGGAACAAGAAAAAGAAGCAGGAAGAATCACAGCGGCAGCAGTAACTGGTCCTGAAAGACATCCACGTCCAGCTTCATCTGTTCCCGCTTCCATTCCTTTTTTGAGTTGATGTTTCAATTGCATGAAGGTTATTGCCTTTGAACTTTAACTTTTACATTACTAAAATACTTACAATTATTCTAACTTCGCAACTTAAAATATAAACCTATGTTTCGCATTTCAATGGTATTCTTTTTTATAATTAGTTTTATGATATCAAGACCGTTGCATTGGGCGAATAAAAAAGCGGACATAGAACAGCTTAGGTTAAATAAAACAGTTGACACCTTACCAAAACTTGTAGATTCATTAACTAAGGTTTTAGATACTTTACCCAAAGTTTTAGACACCTTACCTAAAATGAATGACACGCTTACAAAGGTGGCTGATTCTATCCCTAAAATTTTAGACAGCCTCCCAAAAGCAGGAGACAGTATTCCAAAAGCAAAAGAGGAATTGATTCAATTCAAAGGCAAACGAAAGCCAACTCCTGCCAAGACAAAGAAAAAAAAGAAACCACTACCTTATATCAAACCCATGGATTCTGTAACCATACGTGATTACAGAATCATGTATATGGATGAAAGTGAAACTTTTGTGGATACAAGCCTGACCATCCAAAAAGAATACCGTTTTAATTTCCTTAAAAAAGACGCATTTGAACTCATGTCGTTTGCCAATATGGGCGAGAATTATAACAAATTAGGGTATGATTTTACAGAGGGACTATTGCCAGAACTCGGTGCGAGGGCGACACATTATGGTTATTTTGAAAAAGAGGATATTCAATACTTTGATGTCCCTTCCCCTTTAACAGAACTTTTTTTTAAAACAACGTTTGAGCAAGGGCATCATTTAGATGCATTGATTACAATCAATACTTCCCCAAGATTTAACATGGCATTTGCTTATCGCGGCTTTCGATCTTTAGGAAAGTATTTATCCTCAAAAACAATGGCAAGTCAACTGCGTTTTAGCGCACAACATGAGTCTTACAACAAACGCTATCGGTTGCGCTTTCATTTTGCCTCTCAGTCACTCAACAGGCAAGTCAATGGAGGCTTAACCAATTCAAGTACTTATTTTTTTGAAGAAGCACCTAATTATTTACAAACCGATGAAAATGGGGATGCTGTACTTGATGAAAATGGGGAGGAAATCTATGAGTTTTATGACGGTTTTCTAGATCGATCGCGATTAGCAACTCAAATTAAAGGGGAGAATGAACTCAATGGGAAACGCTATTTTATTGAGCAGCACTACAGAATAGGACGTAAAGTGATGGACTCCACAACCACCATATATAAAATTAAGCTAGGTCATCGTTTTAATTACGAAACCAAATATTATAATTTCAGCCAAGACTCCGCCGACGATTTTTTTCTTGAGAATTATGAGGTAACGCCCATTTCCGATCGTTCTCAAGTACAATCGATGGAAAATACATTCTTTTTGAATTACCAAACCCGACTATTGGGTGAATTACGATTTAATTTACATACTTATTTTTGGGATTATTTTTTTGAAGATGAGGAGTATGATGCTGACCCTGTTTTAAGTAACGGGATAAAAACGAATCAATTTGCACTAGCTGCAAGCTGGAAGAAAGTCTTAGCAAAATTCAATTTGGAAGCGTCTGCCTATAAATCTTTAAAATCAGATTTCTCATCCGATCAACTGACCTTGGGAATTGCCCGTGATTTTTCAGAGAACACATATTTAAGTTTGCATTACCAATACAAGTCACAGCCCACAAATTTTAATTTCCAATTATATAAAAGTGATTATATCAATTACAATTGGGAAAATACCACATTTAAAAATCAAAAGTTTTCCACCCTTTCATTACAGTTAGGACATAAAAAATGGGCCACAATTGCTGCCCAATGGTCACAAATAAACAATTACGCCTATTTTAGAAACTTGACTCCCTTGGAATCCCTCAACGAAGAACTACTTTCAAGACCCGATCAAGCCCAAAACCAGATAGAATATTTTAAATTACAATTGCGCCAGAATCTTTCCTTTGGAAAATTCGCTTTGGTCAACACAGTTCAATACCAAAAGGTGCAACAAGATACATCTATAGAAAGTAGTAATAGTTTTACCCCCAGTATTTTAAATGTCCCTGAATTTATCACGCGAAACACCTTGATGTTTTCCTCTCATGTATTCAAAAAGGCGATGTATATACAAACAGGACTCACCTTTAATTTCTTTACTGATTATTACGCTGACCGCTACAACCCATTAATCGGAGAGTTTGTCACGCAAAACACAACTAAAATCGGAGAGTATCCTCGACTTGACTTTTTCGTAAATGCTAAAATTCAGCAAACAAGGGTCTTTTTCAAGTTAGAACATCTAAACAGTCATCGTACGGGTTATGATTACTTCTCGGCACCTTTTACGCCGTATAGGGATTCGATTGTTCGCTTTGGATTGGTCTGGAATTTTTTCCAATAAACAGGTTTTGTGGAGGTCAAAAAAAATAATTTAAAAAAAGCATAAAAAGGTATTGTGCAGAAGAAAAAGGGTTTTATATTTGCACCCGCTGCGAGGGAAAACAACTATGATAAAGTTGTCTTAGTAGCTTAAGTTCATTGAAAGAATTAGAATAAT
>CBFIJI010000014.1:0-31681 GCA_965662885.1 Flavobacteriaceae bacterium
TCTTTGCTGAAAAAAATCGGTGATCCCACAGCTACTTGCTCCCCTTCTTTAACCGCTAACTTGGGGTTAAACGAGAAAAAATCTGTTGGACGTAATGCGAAAGATTTCGCCGATATATTTTTATTTAAAATTTTATTCGCTTCACCGTAGAGGTTTAAGTTTGCTCCTCTACGAATTCGTATGCCTTTTGACATTAAGTACTTATTTTGAATTTCTAAAATCAGTCCAAATTTAACAATAAACCACGTTTTCATGATACTAATTATAGGGGAAAAAGTTTATTTATAATAATTCTAAATAAGTGTTTAAGACTCTATTTTTAAAGTCATAACTTTACCTCAATGTAGGTTATTTAAAAAACCATTTATGCCAACGACAAAAAACAGCCTCCTCGTGTTTTTTTTAATCTTTTCCCTCCATAAATCATTAGGGCAAAAAAGCATTGAAAAAGCTGCACCCGAGCATATTAAAACAATAATATTTAAGGCAGGAAATACAGAAACACGCCAACAGTTTCCAATTGTCCGACTTGGTGATCGTATTCATTTACAATTCGATGACCTCAATGCAGACGAAGCTGACTACTACTATAAGGTTAAACACTTTAATCATGATTGGCAACCTTCTCAATTATTTTTTAATGAATTTTTAGAAGGCTTTGACGATTTAAGAATAGAAAACTACCAAACATCATTCAACACTTTACAATCATACACCCATTACGAGCTTCAGCTTCCCAATGAAAATACCCGCTTTCTTGTTTCAGGAAACTATCTTTTAGAAGTTTACAACAGTTATAATGAAGTTGTTTTTTCACGTCTATTTTGTCTTTATGAAGAAAAAGCGAGTGTTCAGGCTGGAGCATTTCGTCCGCAACAAATGAATGTTTTTTCCTCCCATCAAAGTATCCATTTTTCAATAACCCCCATAAATGGAAGCTTACGAAATATCAATGAATTTCTTCATGTCACCCTACTTCAGAATTATCAATGGGATCAAATTATTACCGGTTTAAAACCACAATATTTTGCAGGAAATACTTTGCGTTACCGCTATGAAATGCCTTCACAATTCGAAGGAGGAAATGAATACCGGTATTTTGACACTAAAGATCTAAGGGTTACCAGCCCCAACATTAGTAGCATCAATCGTGCAAATTTATTTGAAACCTATCTCTATACTGATATCGATAGGCAATTTGACTCCTACACATTTGCTCCAGACATCAACGGAGATTTTGAACCTCGAACACTGATGGGGAACGGAGAGGCAACTATCGAAGGAGATTACAGTTGGGTCTATTTTAGCTTAGCCAAAGATTATGTCTTGGATGATCATAACGTTTACATCTATGGTAAATTTAATAATTATGCGCTGACCGATTCCAATAAAATGTATTACAACCCAAGCTTAGAACTCTATGAAGGGGTTCTCTTGTTAAAACAAGGGTTTTACAATTATAAATATGTGGTAAAGGCGAACGGGCAACTTTTTAAAAATAACGTAAGTGGAACACATGCTCGTACGGAAAATGAATATACTGTATTGGTTTACTATCGTGATCTTGGAAAACAATATGATGCATTGATCGGCGTCGGACAAGCAAATTCATTTAATTTGCACCTTTAAATTAAATTTGAAAATAAAAGAAATACCCTAATTTTTTTTATTACTTTTATTTTAGAACAAACCTTGCACAAAACCAAGTATGATTCAACAAATTACACGAGGCATAAAAGTATCCGTAGAAGCTAAGTATGAAGGTAGCTTTTTAAAGGATTATGTATTGCACTATGCTTTCGTTTATAAAATTTGTATTGAAAATCAAAGCAAAGATGTTGTACAATTGCTTTCGCGACATTGGAAAGTCATCGAAACAACCAATCGACCTCAATATATTAATGGTGATGGTGTGGTCGGAAAGAAACCCATTGTTCGTCCTGGAGAATCACACACCTATCAGTCAGGTTGTTTATTGACCTCTCCTATTGGAACGATGTCGGGGATTTATATTATGATTAACTTTTCCACCACCAAAAAATTTAATGTTGACATCCCTAGTTTTAAATTGAATGTTCCCTACATCCTGAATTGATTTCTTGATTGAATTTCTTAGCCTTGTTTGATTGTATTTTAATACTTTTGAAAAAAAAACCATGGCAAACAGCATCTATAAAGTCCCCTACCCAGCAAACGAACCCATTTTATCGTATGCTCCAGGAAGCCCTGAAAGAGAAGCGGTACTTTCAGCGTATAAAAACATGTACAACAGTCCGATAGAAGTTCCCCTAAAAATCGGCAAGAACCATATTAAGACAGATGACACTGCAACGATGTCCCCTCCACATGAGCATCAACACAGCTTAGGAGTTTATCATAAAGCAAGTGCTAGTCATGTCAACCAAGCAATAGATGAAGCCTTGAAGGCGAAAAAAAAATGGAGTCAAATGCCTTGGACTTCAAGAGCTGCTATTTTTTTAAAAGCTGCCGACCTTATCGCAGGTCCTTATCGTGCTAAAATAAATGCTGCAACCATGTTGGCGCAATCCAAAACAATTCACCAAGCAGAAATTGATGCCGCTTGTGAATTCATTGATTTTCTTCGATTTAACGTATATTTTATGCAAGAAATCTATGAAGATCAACCAGAATCTGATAATGGATTGTGGAATAAAGTAAGCTATCGACCATTAGAAGGGTTTGTTTATGCGATTAGCCCATTCAACTTTACAGCCATTGCAGGGAATTTGCCAAGTAGTGCTGCATTAATGGGAAATACAGTCATATGGAAACCCAGTGACCATCAAGTTTTTTCAGCAAAAATAATCATGGATGTCTTCCAAGAAGCAGGCGTCCCAGATGGAGTAATCAATGTTGTTTTTGGAGATCCAGAAATGATTACCAATACGCTTTTGGCCTCACCAGATTTTGCAGGGGTTCACTATACGGGTTCAACAAGTGTTTTTCAAGGTATTTGGAAAAAAATTGGAAACCATATTGAATCCTACAAAACCTACCCTAAAATTGTTGGGGAAACTGGTGGGAAAGATTTTATTGTAGCCCATTCTAGTGCACATCCTGATGTAGTAGCTACTGCTATTATCAGAGGTGCCTTTGAGTTTCAGGGACAAAAATGTTCGGCAGCATCACGCGTTTATCTTTCCGAGTCGATTGCTAGAGAGGTCCTTCAAAAATTAAAAACAGATTTAGCGACCATTAAAATGGGCTCGCCAGAACAGTTTGAAAACTTTGTCACCGCAGTCATTCACCGTGGAGCTTTTGACCGATTGTCCAATGCAATCGAACAAGTCAAAAAAGACAAAGATGCTGAGATTATTGTTGGTGGAGGTTATGACGATTCAAAAGGATACTTTGTCGAGCCCACTGTGGTTCTGACCAGTAATCCCAACTATTTCACCATGGAAACTGAACTTTTTGGCCCATTAGTTACGCTATATGTTTATCGAGACGCAGACTGGGAAACGATGCTTAAAACAGTTGATCAAACGTCGATATATGCCTTAACTGGTGCTGTTATTGCTCAAGACCGTTATGCATTGGAAGAGGCTACAAACGCCTTGGAAAATGCTGCAGGGAACTTTTACATTAACGACAAGCCAACAGGCGCTGTTGTTGGACAGCAACCCTTTGGTGGTGCTCGTGCCTCTGGAACTAATGATAAAGCAGGATCAGCGGCCAACTTAATGCGTTGGGTTTCTCCTCGCTTAATTAAAGAAACATTTGTACCTCCTACTGATTACAAGTATCCTTTTTTAGGAAAATAACAGTTGTAAAAAAATATTAATTCCCATTTTAGACCCCCAAAATCTTTACCAATCCTATACGTTATGGTCGTAAACAAAATTGATGCAATAAGAATTATCAAAGGCTCATTTATTATTATTTATGCATATTTTGGAATTCTAAAATTTTTCCCAGGAGTAAGTCCAGCAGATCAATTAGCGACTGAAACAATTAGTAGCTTAACTTTTAATTTAATCCCAGCAGCAATAAGCATAAAGATTTTGGCTTTTTTTGAGGTCTTTATTGCCCTGTGTTTTATATTTAAAATAAAATGGGCTCTTTGGTTAACTTTTTGCCACTTGGTTTTAACCTTTAGCCCTCTTTTTATCCTAACAGAACTCTGTTTTTCTTCTGGATTAATTCCTACTCTAACAGGGCAGTACATCTTGAAAAACTTGGTTCTAACTAGTGTTTTGTTAGTACTGTATAAAGAGCTAAATACACCTAATAAAGCAGCAGATTAAAAAGCTGTCAAAACGTATCTACCTACCATGAATGTAGTCGTACAACTTCTAGAAGAGTTTTTAAAAAATTCCTTTTCTAATTGTAACATTTAAAAAAGAAGACTGTCTAATTAAAAAACCTTACTTGTTATTATTAACCTTTAAATCTTGATAACATCATGAAATATATGTTTGCTATTTGTATTGCGTTTTGTTTATCTACCGCCCATGGACAAAATAAAAAAATGGAAACCCTCACCATTAAACGCTACTATGAGGATGGCAAAATAGTTAAAGTGGACAGCCTTTGGGAAGAAACTAACAGCTTTGAAAACGAAAGTTTTGCCAATCAGTGGGACTTTAAATTTGATGAAAATGATTCCCTGTTTCATTCTTACATGGATGATGACAATTTTTTTAACTGGGATACCTTTAATTTTTCCCCACCAATAGCTATTGACAGCCTACTGATGGAACATCTAAAGAAAATCGAAGAGCAGACAAAACATTTTGAAAATCAATTTTATAAACGTTTTCAAAAGCATAAACATCTATCCCCATTCAACGATTCCATATTTAGAAATCAAATGAAAAAAATGGAGAAAAAAATAAAACGAATGAATACCAAAATCCATGAAAAAATGGAAAAAACCACCTAAGGCAACGGTAAATACACCACTTTTTTAGTTTCAAAAAAAGAGTGTTTAAAAAAGCTGCTTAAAGAAAATTCTTGCGCTTTAGGAAAATGAATTAATTCCTCTTTTAAATCGCCGCCTTTAAGGCAGAGCATGCCGTTAGGAATGGAATGAATGCTTTTTTTGGAAATTTTATTTTTAACCCAATACACTAAGGTCTCCATAGGAGCAACAGCTCGGCAAACTACAAAGTCAGCTTTTCCATGAAAATTTTCAACGCGATCATTATAGGTCGTAACATTTTTTAATGCCAACTCTTCCTTAACTGCATTGACCACTTTTATTTTTTTTCCAATACTATCAATCAAATGAAATTGAACTTCAGGGAATAAAATTGCAAGGGGAATTCCAGGAAAACCACCTCCAGTTCCAACATCAATGACAGTGGCATCCGCTTTAAAACTTTGAACCTTGGCGATTCCCAAGGCGTGTAAAACATGGTGAACAAAAAAAGCATCCATGTCTTTTCTAGAGATTACATTAATCTGAGCATTCCAATGCTCATAAAGAGGTAAAAGTTGTTCAAATTGTTCTTGTTGAAAAGGAGTCGTTTTTTCAAAATAGTCGTTAAAGTTGATCAATGAAATGATTTTTGTTAAAATTAGAAAGAATGAAATAAAAATCAATAATTTAGCTAGATAAACACGATGAAATGTCACAAAAAAAAATAGTCCGATTTTCAAGAAACGATTCTAAAGAATTTTTCAAAACATTAAACCAGCGCGTCAATAATTATTTTAAAGAAAATAAAATTGCCAAAACTGGGAATTGGAAACTTTACGTCAAAACAATCGTTATGTTTGGGATATTTCTTACCCCTTACGTTCTTATTCTTTCCGCTGATATAAATCAGTGGCTAAAACTTATCCTAACTGTTGTGATGGGGGTAGGAATGGCTGGAGTTGGAATGAACGTTATGCATGATGGAAATCATGGTTCCTTTTCCAAACACCCTTGGGTAAATAAGTTTATGGGAAGTAGTATCTATATTTTAGCAGGAAATGTTTTTACTTGGAAAGTTCAACACAACGTTCTTCATCATACCTATACCAACATTCAAGGACATGATGACGATTTAGAAGCGGGTATTGTATTGCGTTTTTCAAAACATGCAAAATGGAAACCTCATCACCGCTTCCAACATCTCTATTCGATCGTGCTTTATGGATTACTTACCCTAAAATGGGCCATATTTTCTGACTTTCCTCGAATGAAAAATTATTTGCAAAGAAAACTTTCTTATGCCAACAGTAAAGGTCCTTCAAAACAATGGATTGGACTCATTTTAACCAAGGCACTTTACTTTTCATTTTGGATTTTAATTCCTATTTTGGTTCTTGACCTTGCCTGGTGGAAAGTTATAATTGGATTTTGTGTCATGCACTATACTGCAGGACTAATTTTAAGTTTGGTCTTTCAATTGGCACATGTTATTGGAGATGCAGAAATGCCATTACCCGATGAAAAAACCGGAACCATGAAAAACACTTGGGCGATTCACCAATTACTGACTACGGTGAATTTTTCAAACAATCCAGTAGTCAACTGGTTTACAGGGGGATTAAATCATCAAATTGAACATCATATTTTTCCACATATCAGCCATGTTCACTATACCAAAATTGCAGCGATTGTTAAAAAAACTGCCAAGGAGTTTAACCTTCCCTACAATGAATATAAAACAACACGAGGTGCCATCTTATCGCATTTTCAACATTTAAAACAAATGGGGATGCAACCCCTCCTAGTGAAAAACTAACATGGACTATTTATCAGCAAGAATTAACAGTTTGCCAATTTCGGCCACTTTGGCTATGGCAGCAAAAGCAAGGGAATTAAAAAACAAAGGGGTTGATGTCATCGGCTTAAGTCTTGGAGAGCCCGACTTTAACACTCCAGAATTCATCAAAGAAGCTGCCATTAAAGCTGTAAATGATAATTATAACGCCTATACTCCTGTTGACGGATATGCGGAACTTAAGCAAGCCGTATGCGCAAAATTTAAACGCGACAATCAATTGGATTATTCCCCCAGTCAAGTCGTGGTATCAACGGGTGCTAAGCAATCCATTGCCAACGTATGTATGGTTTTACTTGATCCAGGAGATGAAGTCTTACTACCTGCTCCCTATTGGGTCAGCTATTCTGCTATCGCAACACTTGCAGAAGCAAAATCCGTTATGATTCCATCATCCATTGCGAATGATTTTAAAATCACTCCCGAACAATTGGAGGCTGCTATTACTCCAAAAACAAAACTGATTCTTTTTAACTCCCCGAATAATCCTACGGGAACTATTTATACGGAAGAAGAATATCGAGCATTGGGAAAAGTTCTGGAAAAACATCCTGATATCTTTATTATTTCAGATGAAATTTATGAGCATATCAACTATGGAACACCGCATTTTAGCATTGCTGCCATCCCTGAGTTATACGACCGCACCGTCACTGTTAATGGAGTGGCAAAAGCATTTGCGATGACCGGTTGGCGAATTGGTTATATTGGCGCACCCGAATGGATTGCAAAAGCCTGTACCAAAATGCAAGGACAAATCACTAGTGGAGCCAATTGTATTGCTCAACGTGCAACCATTACTGCTTTGGAAGCACCAGTAAGCAACATACAGTATATGATTGATGAGTTTCAAAATCGACGAATGCTCATTATCGATCTGCTCAGTAAAATTGAAGGTTTCCAATTAAATCAACCGCAAGGGGCGTTTTATGTCTTTCCAGATATTTCCTATTATTTTGGAAAAAAACTAAAAGGCAAAACCATTGAAAATGCCAACGATTTTGCCTTGTTTTTATTAGATCATGCCCACGTAGCCACCGTCACAGGGGAAGCTTTTGGAAATGGTGACTGTATTCGTATTTCCTATGCAGCATCTGTTGAAGAAATTAAAGAAGCCGTTAAAAGAATAGCAGCAGCTTTAGCCAAATAGACTACCCTTTTCTTAATTTTCAGCTGAAAAGTTTTCGTTTTTGATTTCATCATAGAACTTTGCTGTAGTGACTTGAATCCAAGGAGCGACAAATAAAAATCCTACAAAAAGTAGAATGATACTTAAGAAAACCCAGGGGATGAATCGCAAGATCAAACGAAAATATTTGGTTTTGTAGCCGTTCATCATTTTCCAACTTTTTTGAATCGCATCAGTAACTGAAAGATTTGGTTCGTCTGCAATAATAAATAAGGTCATGGAAAGTCCTATAGCCACAATTACTCCCGGAATAATTAATAATACTAATCCTACAACCACCAAAAGTCCAACAATCAGATACGCCAAAACACCTCTACCGTATTGATTAAAACCTTCAAATAAATTTGAAAAGTCGGGAGAATTATCACGGGAAATATTGAGCGCAAATATGGAAAACCCTAATGCTAAAGGACCCGAAATCAATAGTCCTAAAACGGTGGATATTAAGGATTGATCACCTTGAAATGACCCAATTATACCTGTAATTATAAGATACACCAAAGTTACAAGAACAGCCATTGTCCAGTTGGGTTCGAGCGCTTTACGTGCAGTACGCATTAGTGTTAAGTTTTCGGTCATAATTCTAAATTTTTGTTCTTACAATGTAAAAAAAAATCCTGCAAAAGCAGGATTTTAAATATCAACCATTAATTATTTTTTCTTGGTGATTGATCGATTCTTGGTGAATGGCTTTAAAAAGTTTGACTACAAACTCCTCACCTAATCCACGTTCCTGACCGTCAAGAATCATTTTACCCAGAATTTCATTCCAACGTTTATTTTGTAAAACAGCTACATTATTGTCTTTTTTAATTTTTCCAATGGCATCAGCTGTTTTCATTCGCTCACCTAGGGTGTCCAATAGGTTTTGATCTAAAAGATCAATCTGAGCTCTAAGGTTCGCCAATTCGCTTTGATAATCTTCAGCATCAGTTGTTGTTTGACGTATTTTTAAGTCGTTCATAATGTCAATCAAAGCGGAAGGGGTGACTTGCTGAGCAGCATCACTCCATGCATTGTCTGGATCCCAGTGGGACTCAATCATTAGACCGTCAAAGTTTAAATCCAAAGCTGTTTGAGACAGGTCAAAAATTAAATCTCTTCTCCCTGCAATATGGGAAGGATCACAAATCAAAGGAAGGTCTGGAAACTTACTTTTTAATTCCACAGCAATTTGCCATTCGGGAATATTACGGTACTTGGTTTTTTTATAGGTAGAAAAACCTCGATGAATAACCCCTAATTTTTTAATGTTTGCCGTGTATAAACGTTCCAAACCACCTAACCATAGGGAGAGGTCGGGATTAACTGGGTTTTTTACCAACACTATCTTATCTGTCCCTTCCAAAGCATCCGCAATTTCTTGCATGATAAATGGACTTACTGTAGAACGTGCACCAATCCATAAAATATCAATATCATGTTCCAAGGCTAATTTTACGTGAGCAGTATTGGCGACCTCTGTTGCTGTTAATAAACCCGTTTCTTCCTTAACTTTTTGAAGCCATTTTAATCCAATTGCACCAACGCCTTCAAACATTCCTGGACGGGTTCTTGGTTTCCATATTCCAG
The DNA here is from genome assembly GCA_965662885.1 of Flavobacteriaceae bacterium. Taxonomy (GTDB): domain Bacteria; phylum Bacteroidota; class Bacteroidia; order Flavobacteriales; family Flavobacteriaceae; genus CBFIJI01. The sequence goes on from CBFIJI010000014.1 coordinate 9,502, forward strand.
CACGATATACTGAAACATCGCTATCTTTTAATTCATGGGCAATTTTAAGAACCTGCTCTTCCGTTTCTGCACTACAAGGTCCACCGATTACGAGTGGGTGGTCAAGCTCAAAATCATTGAGCCAATTTCTCATTTTTGGGTTATTTTCCATTGTGTTTAATTCTATTTGATTTTTATTCCGTTAAGTATTTGTGTTAATTGATTGGTGTTTTTCATTTGTTCGTAAATAGCTTGATGATCATCCGTTGCTATTGCCTTTTTAAAATGATTTAAATTGTCAATATAGGCATCCAAGCTTTCGATTAAATATTTTTTGTTTTGTTCAAAAATAGGCGTCCACATATCAGGAGAACTTTTTGCCAAACGGACTGTTGACTCAAAACCACTCCCTGCCAAGTCAAAGATGTTTTGTTCATCTTTTTCAATTTCTAAAACTGTTTTCCCTAACATAAAAGAGCTAACATGAGAAAGGTGAGAAACATAAGCCATGTGCTTGTCATGTGATTTAGGAGTCATTTCTCGTAAATACATTTTCATTTTAGAAAATGTCTCTTCAGCCCAAGCTAATAAATCAGGACGGGTTTTTTCCGTCTCACAAAGTATTTGTGGTTTCCCCTCAAAAAGTCCTTCAATAGCTGCTTTAGGACCAGAAAATTCTGTCCCAGCAATTGGATGAGCAGCTAAAAACTGATCACGTTTAGGATGATTCTTAATCGATTTACAAAGTGCGTGTTTGGTAGAACCAACATCCCAAACCAAAGCAGAATTCTTAACCTTATCAAGAATCTGAGGCAATAAGTTTAAAATCACTTTTACGGGGACGCTTACAATAACGAGGTCGGCAATTGATATATCTTCCATCGTTACTTCCCGATCAATGACCCCCAAGGCGATGGCCTCCTTAATATGTTCGGTATTATGATCAATACCATAAATTTCAAGATCGTCAAACAGCCTTCGTAAATCCTTAGCCATAGAACCTCCAATCAATCCGATACCGATAATGATAAGTTTCATGATGACAATCTATTTATGGCTGTTTGTATGCGAGATAAAGGAACACATAACGAAAAGCGAATATAGCCTTCCCCTTGGGTTCCAAAAACAGTTCCTGGGGTAATAAAAATATGATGTTCTTGAAGAATCCGATCAATAAACACTTCTGACTTTAAGTGAGAATTATTCAACTTGGCCCAAAGAAACATGCCCACACTATTAGGACTTACGGTAATATCTAATAAATCTGCCAATTTCATCATGGCTTCTCGTCTTTTTTGGTACTTAGCATTTAAGGTATCAAACCAAGAATTGGGCAAATTTAGTGCGGCAATAGCACCTTTCTGAATACCGTAAAACATTCCAGAATCCATGTTGCTTTTTACCTTTAAGACAGCTTGAATGTTTGTTTTATTTCCACAGAGCATTCCAACACGCCAACCAGCCATATTAAAGGATTTACTCAATGAGTTTAACTCCATAGCTGTATCAAGAGCAACAGGAAGAGAAAGCAAACTCTGAGGATCATCATTTAAAATAAAACTGTATGGATTATCGTTTACCAAGAGGATGTCTCGTTCCTTGCACCAGCCTAAAAGTTGTGAAAAAATACTGTTTTTTGTTGCAGCTCCTGTGGGCATATGTGGGTAATTTATCCACATGATTTTTACTCCCTTCGTATCCATTGCAGCTAAAGCAGTCATGTCTGGAAGCCAATTATTTTCCACCTTGAGATCATAAAAAAGAGGCTCCGCTTCCAACAATTTTGTCACAGAACTATAGGTAGGATACCCCGGATTGGGGATCAATACCTTATCCCCTTTATCTAAAAAAGCCATAGAAATATGCATGATTCCTTCTTTAGATCCCATTAAGGGCAACACCTCTTCATTAACGTTTAAAGCAACACCATAATTTTTTTGATAAAACCCTGCTATGGCCATTCGTAATTCAGGAAGTCCCTGATAACTTTGGTACATATGTGCTTTTGAATCACTCATCGCCTCTTGAAGTGCACTAACTACTAAAGGATGGGGTGGAAAGTCGGGACTCCCAATCCCCATGTTGATGACGTCTTTTCCTTCTTTTACCATACCCGCTACTTCCCGTAGTTTTTTGGAAAAATAGTACTCTTGTACACTCGCTAAACGTTGCGCTGTTTTGGTCATTATTTTTTATTGATGTATTCCCCAAGAACCTTTAGTTCAAGAGCCATGATTGCTAATATTTTTCGAGCTTTTTCATAGTTTTTATATTCCTCAAAGGTTACATCTACAAAAAAGGCATACTTACCGGGAGTTTCAATAACGGGAAGTGATTGAATTTTAGTAAGATTCAACTGACAGTCACTCATCACGTTGAGTACAGTTGCCAAACTCCCTCGTTGATGATCTAAAATAAATTTGATGCCTGCTTTGTTCACCTGCTCTTCCATTACGGAAGGAGATTCTTTTTGAATAATCACAAAGCGAGTAATATTGTTTTGAATGGTCTGAATAGAGTGACCTAAAATGTTCAACTCAAATAACGAAGCAGCATGAGCACTAGCAATAGCACCTACACCTTCCAAACGATTTTCAGCAATTCGTCGTGCTTCATCAGCGGTATCTTCTGCTTCAACAAGACGAATGTGGGGATGATGGGTGAAAAATTGCTTACACTGCAATAAAGCCATCGGATGGGAATGCACTTCCCGAAGTTCCTCGATTGTTTGTCCGGGAAGTGCCATTAAATTGTGATGGATGTTTAGGTAACTTTCACCTACGACATGTAAATTATTTTGATCAATTAAGGCGTAGTTTGGAATAATGGATCCTGCTATAGAATTTTCAATTGCCATAACCCCCATGGTCGCTTTATCCGAAAGAAGCGCATCAACTAAGCCATCAAATGAAGCACATTCTAAGAGACTACTTTCTCCTGAAAAATACTGTTGATAGACCGCATGGTGAAAAGAACCTCGGATACCTTGAATGGCAATAATGTCTTGTTTTGTTTGCATTGACTTCAAAAAAAAAGTCCTGAGATGTATCAGGACTTTCTATTTATAGTTTAAATTTTTACTACAAAGCCCTATCCTCTTCCGTATAGAAGTAAAAAAAGCGATCGTAATAAAAATTATTATTGTTCATTGTAAAAATTCGTTAACAAAATTAGCATAGCTTTTGAATAAAACAAATAATTCTTTGTTTTTTTTAGATTCCCCGATGCCATCTTTTAGGTTTTACTTTAATGCTTATCTTTATAAAACATTTATCATTTGAATTGTTTTAAATCAAAAAGATAACTCCCCAGATAAATCTATCCCCAATGAAAGTAACTGGCTTTTCAATCATAAAAAATGCAGTACAATTTGATTATCCAATTGTGGCTGCCATACAATCCATTCTTCCCATTTGTGATGACTTTATCATTGCAATAGGAGATTCAGATGACGGAACTGAACAACTTATTGAACAGATCAAAAGTTCAAAAATAAAAGTGGTAAAGACACAATGGAATCAACAGTTACGAAAAGGCGGTTATGTATTAGCAGAAGAAACAAACAAAGCATTAAAACACATTCCTAAAGACTCCGATTGGGCTTTCTATATTCAGGGAGATGAAGTAATTCATGAAAAATATCTCCAATCAATTCATAAGGCCATGCAGCACTACAAAGAGGAGGTGAGTGTCGATGGACTACTGTTTGAATATGTCCATTTTTACGGTTCTTACGATTATATAGGGAATTCCTCAAAATGGTACAGCCATGAGATTCGAGTGATAAAAAACCAACCTAATATTTACTCTTATCGCGATGCCCAAGGCTTTCGAAAAGACAAGAATAAAAAACTCAAGGTTGTACCTATTGAAGCATGTGTATATCATTATGGATGGGTAAAACCGCCCCAAATCATGCAACAAAAGAAAGAAAACTCAATACGGTATTACCATAATGATGAGTGGATTAAAAAAAACACCTCCAATGAATCCTCTTATGATTATGCCAAAAAAATTGAAAATATCAGACGCTTTAAAGGGAAACACCCTAAGGTTATGGAAAAGAGAATAGCCAAAAAGAACTGGGAGTTCCTTTACGACATTTCCAAAAACAAGGTGTCGATAAAGGACAGAATCAAATTCTTTTTAAAAACCTATCTTGGTATTAATTCTTATTACGTCAACTACAAAATCATTAGACCAAAAAAAAAGGGATAGTGTTCATCGACTCAAAACTACGTTTTTGATAAAGGAGTATCTTTACAAAAAAATGGCATGCACCTCCAATTAAAAAAAGTTTCTAAAAATTACGGAAAAGTTAAAGCCCTTCAAGATATTTCACTAGACTTACCCAAAGGAGAAATCATCGGTTTGTTAGGACCTAATGGTGCAGGGAAGACTACTCTTATGAAAATTGTAGCTGGATATATTTCTAATTGGGAAGGGGATATTTCTTGGAATGGTTTAGACTTAAAAAAAGACCTGAAAACCATTCAAGGAAAAATGGGATATCTTCCTGAGAACAACCCTCTTTATTTAGAAATGTATGTAAAAGAATATCTTCAATTTGTGGCAAATTTATACCAAATAAAATCATCCAATTTTTCAGAAACTATTGAAAAAACGGGACTTTCCCAGTTTCAAAATCAAAAAATTGAAACCCTTTCAAAAGGATATCGGCAACGGGTGGGTTTGGCGGCTGCTCTAATTCATAATCCAGAGATTCTTATCCTTGACGAACCTACTACAGGACTTGATCCTAACCAACTTGTTGAAATCCGTAAACTTATTTTAGACTTAGGTAAAGAGAAAACGGTTATCCTTTCCACTCATATTCTTCAAGAGGTCGATGCCCTCTGCGACCGAGTTATTATCATTAATAAAGGGAGTATTGTATTGGATAAATCCATGGAGTCCATTCGAAAAAATCAGCAGCAAATTATTGAGGTTTCTTTTGATTACCGCATTGAAACTGTGGCATTAGAACAAATCAACCATGTTTCAAAGGTGGTTAATACCCACGATTTTGATTATGAATTAACCGTAGACTCCGAACAAGATATACGAGCGGCAGTTTTTGACTTTGCCCATGATAACGGACTGAAAATTTTAAAGCTTCAGTTGAAAAATCAAAACTTAGCAAGTCTTTTTAATGAATTGACACAGGTCTAAAAGACAGCGGCTGCAATTTTCCTGATATTTTCAGATTTTCCCATCGAATAAAAATGTAAAAAAGGAACTTGAGCTGCCTTAAGTTCTTTACATTGAGCAATACTCCATTCCACACCTACCTGTCTAACCTCCGTATTATTTTTACATTTAATGACGGATTTTATTAATGCCTCTGGCAAATCCACATGAAATCGGTGAGGAATCATGTTCAGTTGTTTAAGAGTCGACAAGGGTTTAAGTCCGGGGATAATTGGAACCGTAATTCCTTCTTGACGGCATTTTTTTTCAAAATCAAAAAATTTCTGATTGTCAAAAAACATTTGGGTTACAATATAATCTGCTCCAGCAGCAATTTTCTTTTTTAGGAAATGAATATCGCTATCCAAGCTCGGGGCTTCCATATGTTTTTCAGGATAACCTGCCACACCGATACAAAAATCAGTAGGGGTGCAGTTTTGCAACACATCATCAAGATATTCCCCTTGGTTTAAGTTAGTGATTTGTTCCACCAATTCACTTGCATAGGCATGTCCATTTGGATTTGGCTTAAAATAGGTTTCCGACTTAACAGCATCACCGCGAAGAGCCACCACATTTTGAATTCCTAAAAAATCAAGATCTATTAAAAAATTTTCAGTGTCTTCACTGGTAAAACCTCCACATAAAATATGGGGAATGGCATCGACTGCATATTTATTTTGAATTGCAGCACAAATCCCAACTGTGCCCGGCCTTTTTCTGATGATCCGTTTTTCCAACAAACCGTTACCATGCTCCTTATAGACATATTCCTCTCTGTGATAGGTCACATCTATGAAAGGTGGATTAAACTCCATTAGCGGATCAATCCCATCAAAAATAGAAGAGATGTTTTGTCCTTTTAAAGGAGGTAAAACTTCAAATGAAAACTGTGTATTTCCTTTTGCGTTTTTTAAATGTTCCGTTACTTTCATTCGTTAATCAATTAAATTAGGGGTTAACCATTTACGGGCTTCCACCAAGGGAATCCCTTTGCGTTTACTGTAGGCGACCAACTGGTCTTCTTTTATTTTTCCTACGCCAAAATAGCGCGCTTGAGGGTGTGCAAAATAATAGCCAGAAACAGAGGCAGCAGGCCACATGGCCAAACTCTCTGTTAAGGAAACACCAATCGTTTCTTTGACGTCTAATAATTTCCAAAGGGTCTTTTTTTCCAAGTGGTCAGGACAGGCCGGATAGCCGGGTGCTGGTCGGATTCCTTGATAGGATTCTTTAATCAGGTCTTCATTTCGCAAATCTTCTTCTTTAGAATATCCCCAATAGCTAATTCGTATTTCACGGTGTAAATATTCTGCAAAAGCCTCCGCTAAACGATCGGCTAAAGCTTTTATCATAATGGCATTATAATCATCATTTTGAGCTTCAAAAAGAGCTGCTTTTTGTTGCGTTCCAAAACCAGTCGTTACACAAAAAGCTCCCATAAAGTCGTTAATTTCGCTGCTTTTTGGAGCAATAAAATCAGCAAGTGCCAAATTAGGTTGCTCCCCCTTTCTTTTAAGTTGTTGTCGTAGGGTAATCCATTGTGCAAGTTTTTTTTCGCGTTTTTGATCTGCGTATACCTCGATATCATCTCCTACACTATTGGCATAGTACAATCCAAAACGAGCTTTGGCTGTAAGCCATTTTTCAGCAATAAGTTGCTTGAGCATTTTTTGGGCATCAAAAAACAAACTACTTGCCTGCTCCCCTACTACGGGGTCTTTCAAAATGTCTGGGTATTTTCCATGTAAATCCCAAGAACGAAAAAAAGGCGTCCAATCGATAAAGGAAACTAAATTCTCCAAGGGGAAATCATCCAATGTTTGCGCACCCAATTGCTTAGGGACAGGAGGAGTGTATCCCTTCCAATCTATTTTAAATGCATTGCTTTGGGCTTCCAAAAGCGTTGCATACTCTTTAGTCTTTGAACGTCCTAAAAATTTTTCTTTAAAATGTTCATATTCTTGATCGACTGCCTTAATAAAATCATCTTTAGTCTCCTTTTTCAAAAGTTTACTGACCACTCCAACAGCACGTGAAGCATCATTAACATGAATTACTGGGGCTTGGGATACTGAGGCGATTTTTACGGCAGTATGGGCCTTAGATGTGGTAGCGCCTCCGATTAGTAAGGGGATACCAAGATTTTTCCGATCTATTTCTTTGGCAACATAAACCATCTCATCTAATGATGGAGTAATCAATCCGGAGAGTCCAATAACATCGACCTTTTCTTCTATTGCTCTTCTTAAAATTTCCTCGGGGGGTACCATAACCCCCAAATCTATAATTTTGTAATTATTACAAGCCAAAACAACACTTACGATGTTCTTTCCTATATCATGAACATCTCCTTTTACTGTGGCCATTAAAATTTTTCCTGCGGTTTGTACCTCATCATCTTTCTCTGCCTCAATAAAGGGTTGTAAATACGCTACTGCTTTCTTCATTACCCGAGCGGATTTGACCACTTGTGGCAAAAACATTTTCCCCGAGCCGAACAAGTCCCCTACCACATTCATTCCCTCCATTAAATGACCTTCAATGACTTCAATCGGTCGATTAACTTCCATACGGGCTTCTTCTGTGTCCTTTTCAATGAATGCATCAATTCCTTTCACTAAGGCATAACGAATCCTGGAGGGCAAATCTTCTTCCCGCCAAACATCCTTTTCTTTCTGAATGTTTTTTTTAACCCCTTTTAAACCTTCTGCAAACTCCAATAGACGTTCTGTAGCATCTTTGCGTCGATCCAATAAAACATCTTCTACATGAGTTAACAACGCTTTGGGAATTTCATCGTAAACCTCTAACATATTGGGATTTACTATTCCCATATTCATTCCATTTTGTATGGCGTGATATAGAAAAGAAGCATGCATGGCTTCACGAACAGTATTGTTACCACGAAATGAAAAGGAAACATTACTCACGCCCCCACTTACACTTGCATGGGGTAAATTTTCGCGAATCCAATGAGTAGCTTGAAAAAAATCCAACGCATTTCGGCGATGTTCTTCCATACCTGTTGCCACAGGAAAAATATTAGGGTCAAAAATGATATCTTCCGGTTTAAAAGCAACCTGTTCCACCAAAATAGTATAAGAACGTTTACAAATTTCGATTCGTCGTTCTAAATTATCTGCCTGTCCTTTTTCATCAAATGCCATTACAATAACAGCCGCACCATAGCGCTTAATTTTTTGAGCTTGATCAATGAAATTGGATTCCCCCTCTTTTAAGCTGATAGAATTAACGACGCTTTTCCCTTGAACAACTTTTAATCCAGCTTCAATAATCTCCCATTTAGAACTATCAATCATGATAGGAACTCTTGCAATGTCTGGCTCTGCTGCGATAAGATTTAAAAATGTTGTCATGGCTTTCACCCCATCAATCATTCCCTCATCCATATTTACGTCAATAATCTGAGCCCCTCCTTCCACTTGGTCTCGTGCAATTTCAACAGCTTCGCTGAACTGTTCGTTTTGAATTAAACGCAAAAACTTTCGAGAACCTGTTACATTGGTTCGTTCTCCTACATTGACAAAATTACTCTCTGGAGCAATCAACAAAGGTTCAAGGCCTGAAAGATATAAAGGACGTTTAGCTCGCTGCATTTTCAAAAGTATTGGGGTGAGATGGGGTAAATTGGGCCGCTATTTCAGCGATCAAACGAATGTGTTTGGGGGTTGTTCCGCAACAACCTCCGATGATATTGACTATACCATGTTCCAAATAATTTTGGATAAGCTGCTGCATTTCTTCAGGGGTTTGGTCATAAGCGCCAAAAGCATTGGGAAGTCCAGCATTGGGGTGAGCAGAAATATATGTGGACGTAAGGGAGGACAACCGTTTTACATAAGGAAACAATTGATCGGCGCCTAAGGCGCAGTTAAATCCTATACTCAATAAGGGAATATGACTTATGGAGATATAAAAGGCTTCAACGGTTTGTCCAGAGAGCGTCCGACCACTGGCATCAGTAATTGTACCACTAACCATTATAGGTGTCGTACACTTATTTTTTTGTTTGTAGGTGTCGATGGCAAAAAGAGCTGCTTTTGCATTGAGTGTATCAAAAATGGTCTCTACTAAAAATAAATCCACTCCCCCTTCAGCAAGACCTGTGACTTGCTCGGTGTAAGATTCCACAAGGGTGTCAAAATCAATAGCTCTAAAGCCTGGGTCATTAACATCAGGTGACATACTTGCTGTTCTGTTGGTTGGTCCAATTGATCCGGCAACAAATCGGGGCTTGTCTGGAGTTTTACGACTGTATTTTTCACAGGCTTGTTTGGCAATTTTTGCAGCTGCATAATTGAGTTCATAAGCTAAGGACTCCATTTGATAATCAGCCATTCCAATACTTGTTGACGAGAAGGTATTCGTTTCAACAATATCAGCACCAGCCGCTAAATATTTTTCGTGAATATTTTTTATGGCATCTGGTTGTGTAATGGACAGTAAGTCATTATTTCCTTTTAGGGAACAGGGGTGTTGTTCAAAACGATCTCCTCTAAAATCGGTTTCTTGAAAATCAAATTCTTGAATCATCGTTCCCATAGCGCCATCAAGAACCAAAATTCGTTCTGCTAATAATTTTTGAATATCACTCATGATTATTCCTTTAAGGCATTTTCAATATCGTTCCATATATCAGAAACATGTTCTAGTCCAACGGAAAGTCGAACCAATCCGTTGGTAATTCCGACAGCTAAGCGATCATTTTCAGAAAGTTTGCTATGGGTCGTTGATGCTGGGTGGGTGACGATGGTTCGCGAATCGCCCAAGTTGGCTGAGAGGGAACACATTTGGATTTTGTTTAAAAAAGCACGTCCTTTTTCAAGCCCACCTTTTAATTCAAAGGAAACGATGTTACCCCCCAAACGCATTTGTTTTTTAGCAATTTCATATTGAGGGTGCGAGGGATGAAAGGGGTATTTAATTCCATTCACCGCAGGGTGCTTTGCTAATTTCTTAGCAATTTTTTTGGCATTTTTGGAGTGCTTTTCAACACGAATAGCCAAGGTTTCTAAACTCTTTGAAAGTACCCAAGCATTAAATGGAGAAAGCGCAGCTCCAGTATTGCGAGAAAAAAGAAACAGCTCTCGAATAAGGGCTTTTTTACCGACAGTTATACCCCCTAAAACACGTCCTTGACCGTCAAGGAGTTTTGTGGCAGAGTGAATAACCAAATCAGCACCATACTTTATTGGCTGCTGAATATAGGGCGTTGCAAAACAATTATCAATCACCAAAATCAGTCCATGTTTTTTGGCACAATGACTCAAATATTCTAAATCTAGAATATCTACTCCGGGGTTGGTAGGTGTTTCTGCATATATCAACTTCGTATTGGGTTGAATACAGGCTTCCAAGTTTTCTGGTTTGGACACATCAAAATACGTCGTTTCAATGTGCCATTTAGGAAAGTAATTAGTAAATAAACCATGAGTTGATCCAAAAACAGAACGTACCGACACCACATGATCACCACTTTTTAAGAGTGCCGCAAAAGTGGAATAAATAGCAGCCATTCCTGAAGCAAAGGCTACACCGTCTTCAGCCCCTTCCAATGCACAAATTTTTTCTATAAACTCTGTAGTATTTGGATTTGAAAATCGACTATAAATATTACGGTCAACTTCTTCGTTAAAAGAAGCTCGCATCTCTTCAGCGTCATCAAAAACAAAACTAGAGGTTAAGTAAATGGGGGTTGAATGTTCTTGATATTGAGAACGTTCTAATTGTTTTCTGATTCCTTGGGTTTCGAATCTTTGATTCATATAATTTTACCGTTAAGTTGAATGGCATATTCTATTTTTGCCGTATGTTCCAAGGTTTTTGAAACGGAACAATATTTCTCAAAGGAGAGATCAACTGCGCGTTGTGCTTTTTCAGGAGAAATAGCTTCCCCTTCAATGATTACTTTTACCACAATGGTGTGAAATAAGGCAGGAACAGCACCTTCGGTTCGGAATCCTTCCACTTCCATTCGTAAATCACTGGGATTTAATTTTTGTTTATTTAAAATAGCCACAACATCAATACTGCTGCAACCGGCCAAACCCATCAACAACAATTCCATAGGGCTGATTCCTTTTACATTTCCTTCTTTTTTTGAGTTATTGTCTAAAAAAACACGATGTCCCTTTGCATTGGTCACTTCAAAAAGATAATCGTTGTTAATTCGTTCTAGTGCTACTTTCATGGGTTTTGTTTTTAATTAAAAATGGTTTTTAAAATGGCAGATACGCTCTCGTTTTCGATTAAAAAGGCATCATGGCCGTGAATGGACTTAATTTCGTGGTAAAAGATATTTTCTTTAAGCGGTTTTAGTTTAGAAAAGGTGGAGCGATCTTCTTCAGGGGTAAAAAAGAGATCACTATCAATGGCAATTAAATGAATTTCAGCAGCTATGTTTTTCATCAGATCATAACTACTTTTTCCACCTCTTCCAATATCGATGGTCGATAAGAGATGATTCATTGTCAAGTAGGACTGAAGTTCAAAACGTTCAAATAACTTGTTGCCATGATGTAACAACCAACTTTCCACATTAAAGATACCTAAATCTTCATTAATGGTACGTCCAAAGCGCCGACCAAAAGAGGTAGGAGTTCTATAGGTCAACATGGCATGAATTCTGGCATCTCTAAGCGGATCAGAAGAGTTTTGTAAAATTCTTTTTTGAAGATAGGTGTTGGCAATAATCCAATCGGAAGCTTTCCAGTCTGCTGCAATGGGAATTAGGTATTTCGAAAATTGGGGATACAGCGAAGCCATTTCCCAAGCAATCCCTCCTCCAATGGAACCTCCAATGATTGCATACAGCTTATTTATCCGTAATTGTTGAAGTGCCTTATAAAAAATGGAGGCAATGTCGCCCGTATGAAAATCAGTGTAGTTGGAAATCGTTTGATTATTTGTTCCATTACCAGGAATATTAAAGGCAATAATCGCAAATTGATTGGTGTCAATGGTCAAGTTGGGACCTACAATCTCTGGCCACCATCCCTTTTTTCCAGCAACGTCTGCATCACTAGTCAAAGAGTGGTTAACCAACACCACAGGAGCTTTCTCATAGTCCTGACCAAAGGTCTGATAATGAACCTTAAAGTCTTTATAAGAAGCTCCTGAGTCGGTGGTGTATTCAGCTAAAGAAATTGTTTTGACCGCTGACATGCATCTATTTATAAGGTTGCAAAGGCTTGTTCTAAATCGGCTTTAATATCTGTAATATCCTCTAGGCCAACTGAAAGACGAATAAGATCAGAAGTTACCCCGGTTGTTTTCTGTGCAGCTTCATCCAACTGTTGATGTGTGGTGCTGGCTGGATGAATAATAAGGGATTTGGTATCACCAATATTTGCCAAAAGAGAGAATAATTTGGTGTTATCCGTTACTTTTTTAGCCGCTTCAAAACCTTTATGAAGTCCAAAAGTCACAATACCACTAGTCCCATTGGGTAGATATTTACTTGCTAAATCGTTGTATTTGGAAGACTTAAGTCCTGGATAGTTAACCCAAGCAACTTCTTCTCTTGTTTCCAACCAAGTGGCCAATGCAAGTGCATTTTCAGAATGTTGTTTCATCCTTATCGCTAAAGTCTCCACCCCTTGAAGGACTTGAAAACTATTGAATGGACTAGGTGCACTTCCAAAATCACGCAAGCCTTCTATTCTAACTTTTGCAATAAATGCAATGGGTCCTAATGCTTCATGATAGATCATACCGTGATACCCAGCAGAGGGGGTGGTAAACTCTGGAAAAAGACCGTTAGACCAGTCAAATGTTCCAGCATCCACAATGATTCCTCCAATGGTAGTCCCATTTCCTGTGATGTATTTTGTCAAGGAGTGGATGACAATATTTGCACCGTATGCAATGGGGTTTAACAAGGCTGGTGATGCTACTGTATTATCAACGATAAATGGAACTTTTGCTGCCTTCGAGAAATCTGCAATGGCTTTTAAATCCAAGACATCTAATTTTGGATTCCCTAAAGATTCCGCAAAAAAGGCACGGGTATTGGGTTGGACAGCTTTTGCGAAGTTTTCGGGATTATCTGGATCAACAAAAGTCGTACTTATTCCTAAACGGGGTAAGGTAACACTTAACAGATTATAGGTTCCACCATAAAGGCTACTGGAAGCGACAATATGGTCTCCTGTTTTTAATAATACCATTAATGTGGTGGCAATTGCTGCTGTTCCAGAAGCTGTTGCTACGGCCGCAACTCCTCCTTCTAGTGCGGCTATCCGCTGTTCCAACACATCGTTAGTTGGGTTGTTTAAGCGGGTATAGATATAGCCTGGTTCCGCTAAGGAAAAAAGGTTGGCTGCATGCTCTGAGTCATTAAATACAAAAGAGCTTGATTGATAGATTGGAACTGCCCGTGTTCCTTGGGTCACTGATGTATCGTGACCAGCATGTAAGGCGTTAGTTGCTAATTGGTGTTTCATAGTTGAAATACTTTTTTAATTGGTTGTATATAGTCTAATTTTTCCCAAGTGAAAAGTTCGATTTCTTTAGTAATTTTTCCACTATAAGGAGATTCAAAAATTTTAGTTATAAGTTTAGGCTCGCGCCCCATGTGACCATAGGAGGCTGTTTCTAGATAGATAGGATTACGCAGTTTTAAACGTTGTTCAATGGCATAGGGACGCATATCAAAAATGGTGGCTACTTTTTCAGCAATTTCAGCATCAGTAAAGGGTACTTTAGACGTTCCAAAAGTGTTGATGGTTAATGAAGTAGGTGCAGCTACCCCAATAGCATAACTTAATTGTACCAAGACCTCCTCTGCAACTTGTGCATGAACAAGATTTTTTGCCAAATGACGTGCAGCATAGGCAGCACTTCGATCGACTTTGCTCGGATCTTTACCACTAAAACAACCACCACCATGAGCGCCTTTTCCGCCATAAGTGTCAACAATGATTTTTCGACCAGTCAATCCAGTATCTCCGTGGGGACCGCCTATGACAAATTTTCCTGTTGGATTGATATGATATTTGATGTCGGCACCAAAAAGCTGTTTAATGGAATTAGGAACTTTGGCTAAAACACGAGGAATAACGATTTCTAGGATATCTTTTTTTATTTTGTTCAACATCTGAGCCTCATCAGCGTCAAATTCATCGTGTTGGGTAGAAACCACAATGGTATCAACACGAATAGCTTTGTGTTGTTCATTATATTCAATGGTTACTTGAGATTTTGCATCGGGCCTTAGGTAGGTAATGTCTTTATTTTCTTTTCGTAAGGCTGCTAATTCGATTAAAATTTTGTGGGAAAGGTCCAAGGCAAGGGGTAAATAACTTTCTGTTTCATTGGTGGCATATCCAAACATTAAGCCTTGGTCACCAGCACCTTGATTTTCTTTTGATGATCGATCAACCCCACGATTAATATCTTGAGATTGTTCATGAATTAGCGATATGACTCCACAAGAGTCTCCGCTAAACTGATAAGCTCCCTTGGTATAACCAATCTTGTTGATGGTGTCCCGAGCTATTTGTTGAACATCTAAATAAGTATTGCTTTTAACTTCTCCCGCTAACACTACTTGACCAGTAGTAACAAGGGTTTCGCAGGCTACTTTACTTTCGGGGTCAAAGGCTAAGAAGTGGTCGAGGAGTGCATCACTAATTTGGTCGGCTACTTTGTCAGGGTGACCTTCACTGACGGATTCGGAGGTAAAAAAATAAGACATTTAATTTGTTGCTTTACGGAAGGATTTAACATATTGTTGTAAAAGCAACACTGCTTTAGCATTTTTTTATAGAGGCTGCAATCAGTCAAATCCTTCCTCGTTAGTGGCAACAAAGGTACTATATTTTTTAAAACCTCAAAATTTAATCACAAAAGCAAAAAAATTAAATATTATTTTCAGCATTTATTTTTTATTGAAATAAAAAACCCATTATTTTTGTTTGTGTTAGATCAGAAATTGGGGAGTAATTTTTTACCGTCTAAAATCACTATATGTATATTGCTATTGCAGGAAATATTGGAGCTGGAAAAACCAGTCTAACAGAAATGTTGGCAAAACATTACAAATGGGAACCCCATTTTGAAGATGTGATTGACAATCCCTACCTCAATGATTTTTATGATCAAATGGAACGTTGGTCTTTTAACTTACAAGTCTATTTTCTTAAGAGTCGATTTCAACAACTATTGTCCTTTCGAGAAAGTAAAAAAAACATCATTCAAGACCGAACTATTTATGAAGATGCTCATATTTTTGCTCCTAACTTGAATGCAATGGGACTGTTGAATCAACGAGATTTTGAAAATTACAGTAGCTTATTTGAACTAATGGAGCCTTTTATTGCTCCTCCCAACTTATTAATTTACCTGAGAAGTTCGATACCAAAATTAGTCAGTAAAATTCACAAGCGCGGACGTGCTTATGAAAACACCATAAGTATTGATTATCTCAGTCGTCTGAACGAACGTTATGAAGCCTGGGCAACAACTTACACTAAAGGAAACTTATTGATAATTGATGTGGACAGTATTGATTTTGTTGAAAACCAAGAAGATCTGGGAACCATCATCGAACTTGTGGATAGTAAACTACACGGTTTATTTAAATAAAAAAGCAGCCGAATAGCTGCTTTTTTTTATATGATTATACGCTTTTGACTACTTCTTTGCAGGAGGGGGCGTAGGCGTTAAAGGAGTTGCTATATTAATATCAATTTCCATCTCCTCTTTCATTTGGGAAACTGCTGCTTGAATATCTTCTTCTGTTCCCTTTATAGAGGTTGTTGTTGAAACTCGTTCACCGTTAACCACTTTCGATGTCGTAATTGTTGCTTCCAATTCATCAGTAGCGCCATCAGAAGTTATTTGTACACTCATCTCTTTTTGATCATCATAGGCAGCTATAGCTGCTGTAGTGCTGTGATCTGTTTCAGCTAAAATAGGTGCAATTACCAAACCAACTAAACACGTCAATTTGATTAAAATATTCATTGAAGGTCCTGAAGTATCTTTAAATGGATCCCCAACGGTATCCCCAGTAACAGCTGCTTTATGTGCATCTGACCCTTTGAACGTCATTTCGCCATCAATCATTACTCCAGCTTCAAAAGATTTTTTAGCGTTATCCCAAGCACCTCCAGCATTATTTTGGAAAATCGCCCACATTACACCACTAACACATACTCCAGCCATATAACCTCCAAGGGGTTCAGCACCAAATAATAAACCAATGATGATTGGTGTAATAATGGTTATCAAACCAGGAAGAATCATTTCTTTAAGTGCTGCTTTGGTAGATATATCCACACATTTAGCGTATTCAGGTATTCCAGTTCCCTCCATAATTCCAGGGATTTCTTTAAACTGACGTCGTACTTCTTGAACCATTTCCATAGCTGCTTTACCTACACTTTGCATGGCCAATGCAGAAAAGATAACAGGAATCATTCCTCCTACGAATAACATCGCTAAAACGTCAGCTTTAAAAATATTAATCCCGTCAATTCCAGTAAAAGTTACATAGGCGGCAAATAGAGCTAAGGCGGTTAAGGCTGCAGAAGCAATAGCGAATCCTTTTCCTACAGCAGCGGTGGTATTACCTACGGAATCTAAAATATCCGTACGCTCACGAACATGTGGTTCTAACTCACTCATTTCGGCAACCCCACCTGCATTATCTGCAATGGGTCCAAAAGCATCAATAGCTAGTTGCATAGCAGTTGTTGCCATCATAGCTGAAGCGGCTAATGCTACTCCATAAAATCCAGCTAAGGCATACGAACCAAAAATGGCTGCTGCAAACAAAATCACAGATAAAAAAGTTGATTTCATTCCAACGGCTAATCCTGCAATAATATTCGTTGCGGCTCCTGTTGAACTGTTTTGTACAATATCTAAAACGGGTTTTTTACCTAAACTGGTGTAGTATGCGGTAACGGCAGAGATTAATGCCCCTACTGCTAATCCAATACAAGCAGCCCAGAATACGTTAATGGAAGGGATTTCTTTGTACCCCTCACCAAAAAATTTCATGTTGATGACTTCTGGTAACATCCAGTCAATTAAAAACCAACACGCAGCGAGCGTTATGATAATAGACACCCAGTTTCCAGTGTCTAGTGCTTTTTGAACTTGTGCTTCTTTGGCATCATTACTAGAAATACGTACCAAGAAAGTTCCGATGATTGAGGCCACAATTCCGACCCCTGCAATAACAATAGGAAGTAGAATTGGCCCCATTCCGTTAAAGGCTTCAAGCACAACTCCTGCGTCCAACATGTCTTTTATAATGTAGTTTCCAAGAACCATCGCAGCTAAAACTGTAGCAACATAACTTCCAAATAAATCGGCTCCCATTCCTGCAACATCTCCAACATTATCACCAACATTATCCGCAATAGTGGCTGGGTTACGAGGATCATCTTCAGGAATACCAGCTTCTACTTTACCTACAAGATCCGCACCTACATCAGCAGCTTTGGTATAAATACCTCCACCAACACGAGCAAATAGTGCAATGGACTCTGCCCCTAAGGAGAACCCTGCAAGGGTTTCAAGTACAATGGTCATATTTTCATAAAAAGTGCCTTCATTTCCCATAAACTGTCCGACAAATAGTTGAAATAGGATGGATAATCCTAAAACAGCGAGTCCGGCAACTCCTAATCCCATTACTGTCCCTCCACTAAAAGAAACCTTTAAGGCCTGTGGTAAACTGGTCTTTGCAGCTTCAGCAGTTCTTGAATTCGATTCAGTTGCTATACGCATTCCGATGTTCCCTGCAAATGCAGAAAAAATAGCTCCAAAAATAAACGCAGGGACTATCATCCAACTTGTGGTTGCAACCAATTGAGAAATAATATATAGAGCAACAGAAGCAATAACAGAAAAAATTAGCAATAATCGATATTCAGCATTAAGGAAAGCTAATGCTCCCTCTTTAATACTTTTTGAAATCGATTGCATTTTTTCGCTTCCAGCATTTTGTTTTTTTACCCAGTTGGCTTTAATGACCATAAAAATCAGGCCAATAACAGCAAGTACAACTGGTATATAGATAATGTTTGATTCCATAATTAATTAAGAAAAATTTAGTGCCAAATTTAGATAAACGTATCAGATTAGAAAAATATATACTGCTTAAAGACCAACTATTTTTTGTAAAGGACCTTTTTTACCGCGGCAATAACATCATTACTATTAGGTAACCATTCTTTGAGGAGAACTGGTGAGTATGGTGCAGGAGTATCTGCGGTATTAATTTTTTCAACTGGAGCATCAAGAAAATCAAAAATTGTGTTTTGAACTTGATACGTAATTTCAGTAGCAATATTACCAAAAGGCCACGATTCTTCAAGTATGACTAAACGATTGGTCTTTTTGACAGACTCAAAAATGGTGTCATAATCCAACGGACGAATGGTACGCAAATCAATGACTTCACATTCGACACCCTCTTTGGCTAATTGATCGGCAGCTAATAAAGCTTCTTTAATGATTTTCCCAAAAGATACGATAGTGACATCTTTTCCGGGACGTTTGATGTCAGCTACACCAATAGGAAGGATGTATTCGCCTTCAGGGACTTCGCCTTTATCGCCATACATTTGCTCTGATTCCATAAAAATAACCGGATCATCATCGCGAATAGCTGCTTTCAGTAAACCTTTAGCATCATAAGGATTAGAAGGAACAATCACTTTAAGTCCTGGACAATTGGCATACCAGCTTTCAAAGGCTTGTGAATGGGTTGCTGCTAGCTGACCCGCTGAACCTGTGGGACCTCTAAAGACAATAGGACACGGAAATTGACCTCCAGACATTTGTCGAATTTTTGCAGCATTATTAATGATTTGATCAATTCCAACCAAAGCAAAGTTAAACGTCATAAATTCTATGATAGGTCGGTTTCCAGTCATTGTTGAACCCACACCGATTCCGGCAAACCCAAGTTCTGATATTGGTGTATCAATAACTCTTTTTTCACCAAACTCATCTAACATCCCTTTGGACGCCTTGTAAGCTCCGTTGTACTCTGCAACTTCTTCTCCCATCAAGAAAATACTTTCATCGTGTCGCATTTCTTCACTCATGGCTTGGCATATAGCCTCTCTAAACTGAATTGTCTTCATCTATTCCTTTTGTTGTGGTGCAAATTTAATCAATAAATTCGTATTAGAATCACCCCATTTTACCCTATCATTGTGTTTTTAAAAAAAAAACGCATTTTTACAAAGCCATCCCTCTAAATTTATTAATTTTCAGTAATTTATATAAGACATATGAAGCTAGTCAGGCTAACCATAAAAGGAATTTCTTACAGTGAAACCCAAACTGGGGCCTATGCACTTATTTTGAGTGAAATTGAAGGTAATCGAAAACTCCCGATAATCATTGGTGGCTTTGAAGCACAATCCATTGCTATTGCTATGGAACAGGAAATCAAACCAGCTCGACCATTAACGCATGATCTTTTTAAAAGTTTTGCTGATCGGTTTGAAATTTACATCAAACAGGTCATCATTCACAAATTGGTTGATGGAGTTTTTTACGCAAGTATTATTTGTGAAAGAGATAAAATAGAAGAAATTATTGATTCCCGTACTTCTGATGCCATTTCTCTTGCCCTTCGCTTTGACGCTCCAATATATACTTATGATTCCATCTTAAAAAAAGCAGGGTTTACAGCTGCTGTGTCTTCTGGTGAAAATAAAAAGCTGACAGAAGACAATTGGATTCAAAACTTTATGACAGAACAAAATAAAAAAAATGATCTTCCTCAAGATTTTACCAAACTTTCCACCGCTAAATTAAAGACGTTGCTAAAAAAATTAGTGATGATGGAAGACTATGAGCGTGCTGTAAAAGTGCGTGATGAATTATCACGAAGAGAGCTTCAAGGATAATTGTTAATTTTTTTTAATAAACTCTCCCCCTTAGAAACGTTTAATTGGCAGCAGAGCCCTTATTTTTGATAAATTTTAATGTATGCAGCACTATTTAGACTTAGTTAAACACATTTTAAAAGAAGGTGTTACCAAAACTGATCGAACAGGAACCGGAACCACAAGTGTTTTTGGATATCAAATGCGTTTTGACCTCTCTGAAGGCTTTCCTTTGGTAACCACAAAAAAAATTCATGTGAAATCGGTAGTCCATGAACTCTTGTGGTTTTTAAAAGGAGAAACAAACATTGCTTATCTTCAAGAAAATGGGGTTCGAATTTGGAATGAATGGGCCAATGAAAAAGGAGAGTTAGGGCCAGTCTATGGTCATCAGTGGCGGAACTGGAATAGTGAAGGAATTGATCAAATTGCTGAGGTTATTGAAACCATTAAAACCAATCCAGACAGCCGACGTCTTTTGGTTTCAGCATGGAATCCAAGTGTGATGCCCGATACTGGAATTTCATTTTCAGAGAATGTAGCTCAAAATAAAGCTGCGCTCCCCCCTTGTCATGCTTTTTTCCAATTTTATGTTGCTGACGGGAAACTTTCTTGTCAATTGTACCAACGCAGTGCAGATGTTTTTTTAGGGGTACCCTTCAATATTGCTTCTTATGCATTACTCACTCTTATGGTTGCTCAAGTATGTGGCTACCAAGCTGGTGATTTTATTCATACGTTTGGTGATGTGCATATTTATTCCAATCATAAAGAACAGGTTGAAGAACAGCTTAAAAGGTCACCTAAGCCGCTCCCTAAAATACGTTTAAACCCCAACATCAAATCAATTTTTGATTTTACCTATGATGATATTGAATTGATGGATTATGACCCACATCCTTTGATAAAAGGAAAAGTTGCGATTTAAAAACGCTTGTCGTTTTCTAGAAAAGCAACTAACTTTTCAATATCCTCTTCTGAATTGTAAAAATGAAGGGAAATACGAATTCCATTAGAACGCTGTTTGCATCGAATTTTATGAGATAGTAATGCATCATAACGTTCTTGATTACCCGGTATTTTATAGATACTACTATGTGCGGTTCTGTCCTTTATTAGCGGATCCATTAATTCAAGTCGGCTTAAGGCTTTTCTTAATTGGTTGTTGAGCATTTCTTTCTTTTGAAGCAACTGTGGAAAGTCCCATTCATCAAGAAGTTGGAGTGCAAAGGTCAAGGAAGTTGCCCCTAAAATATTAAAATGACCCGCAAAGATCTTATTATAAATCATTTCCACAGTGGTATTTGTCTGCGTTAAAAAATTGGAAGAAACTGCTAGGAGTCCACTCCCAAAACCAGCCAATAACCATTTATAACCACTTCCAACAACTAAGTCAAAAGGTGCTGAATCAAAATGAAAGGGTAATCCACCAATAAATTGAGTTCCATCGGCAATAATAAGGAGATTGGGGTAGTTAACTTTTAATTGATGAAGTGCTTTAAAATCAATCAACAAGCCAGAGGTGTATTGGACAATGCTTAAGGCCAAAACATCTATTTTATGTAATGCCATTGTTGCACTAATATCTTCCTCTAGAGAAGAAGTTATGGGAATAGTTGTTGTAGTAAAGCCATTTTCCTCTATAGCCGTTGTTAAAGAAGGGTAGTCTTCTTCTAAAATTAAAAAATGATGCGTTTTGGGAATACATTGCAAAGCCAATCGAATTCCCGTAGAAAAATTCGCAATGAAAAAAGTTTGTTGTGGTGAGGTCCCAATAAAATCGGCGATGGTTTGATGGCATTCTTCAAGAATAGTTTCCTGTTGTAACTTATAGTGATCACCACTATGTAGATACTCAATATCCGATTGATGACGGTGGTGCATTAAGCGCTTGGACATCAAACCAACATAGGCTGTATTGAGGTAGGTCGTGTTTTCAAGTAAAGGAAATTCTTCAATCATAAAAATATGGATAAGAAAGTGTATTTTTGTCCGCTAAAATAATTGTTTCCGTTTATGAATTCAGCAAGCGTTGGAAAACAAGTCTGCATGATTGCTGCTGCTGCAGCAAATGATGTTTTAGGGAAAGATAACCAATTGATATGGCATATCCCTAATGACTTAAA
>CBFIJI010000015.1:0-30274 GCA_965662885.1 Flavobacteriaceae bacterium
CGTTTAAAATCTTTAAAATACTTACTTTTGTTTGGACAAGATTAATAATATTTCTAAATGCTACAATAGATGACTGAAAAAAATAACGCTAAAAGTACTTTTTTTGAAACGTGCTTGGAAGATGGTTTTTATGTTTTACGACTTCGAAATGATGAGGATCAACTAACCCATTTTAATCGTCCTGTTGATCAAGAATTTATTCAGTTTCATTTTTGTTTAAAAGGAGAAGCTGATTTTATTTTCAATAATTCCTCCTATCGCTTTAGTGTTAATGAGGAAAATGCTATTCTTTTATACAATCCACAAAAACCCTTACCCATCGCCTTGCATCTTGGAGCGGAAAGTTGGATGATTAGTGTGCTGATTTCCATCAAAAAATTTCACTCTTTATTTTCAGATGACGCAGATCATATTTCTTTTTTGAGTGTCGAAAATAGTATGAAGAAATTTTATGACCAAGTTACTTTTACACCTTCTATGGCGGTGGTGCTCAGTCAAATTTTACAGGCTAAGGTTCACGATAGTATGAAGTCCCTTTATTTTAAAGGAAAAGTGTACGAATTATTGAGTTTGTATTTTAATAAAAACGATGATGCCTCTTTAGAACAATGTCCCTTTTTAGCTGACGAGGAAAATGTAAATCGTATTCGTCGGGCTAAGGATATTTTAATTGAGCGAATGACCGAGCCCCCTTCTTTAGAAGCCTTAGCTTCAGAGATAGGGCTCAGTTTAAAAAAATTAAAGGATGGTTTTAAGCAATTGTACGGTGACACGGTTTATGCTTATTTATTGGAGCATAAAATGGAAGAGGCCCGTAGAATGCTTGACTCTAAGCAGCATAATGTCAATGAGGTGGGCTTAAAATTAGGCTACAGTACTTCCAGTCATTTTATTGCTGCTTTTAAAAAGAAATTCGGAACAACCCCAAAGAAATATTTAATGTCTGTATCTTCGTAAAAAATTGAAAATGAAAGGAGTTTTATTAGTGAATCTGGGTTCGCCCGATAGCACAAAAACAAAGGATGTAAGGAAGTATTTAGATGAATTTTTAATGGATGGGAGGGTAATTGATCTTCCAAAATGGTTTCGAACTTTTTTAGTCAAAGGAATAATTCTCAATACCCGTCCTGGAAAATCTGCAAAAGCGTATCGTAAAATTTGGTGGAAAGAAGGTTCTCCTCTTATTGTATTGTCAGAACGCTTACAAGAAAAAATTGAAAAGAAGGTCTCAGTTCCTGTAGCCTTAGCCATGCGCTATGGTAATCCATCAATCAAAACTGGTTTACAAGAATTAGCCGATCAAGGAGTTGACGAGGTGCTTTTAGTCCCTTTATATCCTCAGTTTGCTATGGCCACAACTGAAACCATATTGGTTTTAGCAGAGGAGTTACGTAAGGAGTTTTTCCCTCAAATGGAATTTACTTCACTCCCTCCATTTTATAATCATCCTGACTATATCCGAGTGCTCTCTAATTCTATACAAGAGTATTTAAAAGGGAAGGATTGGGAGCATCTTTTATTTTCGTATCACGGTGTACCAGACCGTCATATTAGAAAATCAGATGTAACCAACTCCCATTGTAAAATTGATGGAAAATGTTGTTTCTCTGAACCTTCTCCTGCCCATGCTTACTGTTATCGCCACCAATGCGAAATGACCACAGCTAAAGTGGCGGAATATTTAGAATTAAAAGAGGGGACCTACTCTACTTCCTTCCAGTCAAGAGTATCCATCATTGGTTCTTGGCTTAAACCCTATACAGATAAAACCGTAGAAAAATTCGCCAAAACAGGGACCAAACAAATGGCTATTGCTACTCCAGCTTTTGTTTCTGATTGCTTGGAAACATTAGAAGAAATTGGAATGGAGGCTGCTGAAGATTTTGAAGAGAAAGGTGGTGACCACTTGCACGTCATTCCCTGTATTAATGATCGGGATGATTGGGCCAATGTTATGAGTCGTTGGATTGACGAATGGGCTCTTGATGCAACACCTGCTCAAGAATGAGTAAAAACACAACGGCTGCCTTACTAGGAACAGAATCCATACCGTCTTTATTGATTAAACAAGCGGTTCCTGCTTCTATTGGTATTTTGGTCATGTCACTCAACATCTTGATCGACACTATTTTTGTTGGTCAATGGATTGGCTCTAATGCGATTGCTGCAATCAATGTTGTTTTACCTGTTTCCTTTTTTATTGCTGCTTTGGGTATGGCCATTGGTATTGGTGGTGGTTCGATCATTTCACGAGCTTTAGGGAATGGGGAACAGCACAAGGCATTAAAATCTTTTGGAAATCAAGTGACCCTCACGGGAATTTTAACGATCAGTTTTGTTCTTTTTGGATTACTATTTATTGAAACCATTGTTCCTGCATTTGGCGGGAAAGGTTTCTTGTATGAACCTGCAAAGATTTATTACGAAGTTGTTCTCTACGGAGTCCCTGTACTTGGTTTTTGTATGATGGGTAATAATGTTATCAGGGCAGAAGGTAAACCAAAAAACGCCATGTATGCGATGCTGCTGCCCTCCGTATCGAATTTGTTAATGGATTATGTCTTTATTAATGTCCTTGATATGGGTATGTTTGGAGCTGCTCTAGCAACGACTTTGTCCTATGGGGTTTGTGCTTTGTATATCCTTTATTTTTTCTTATCCAAAACGTCAGAATTGCATTTGTCACTTCCTGATTTTATTTTGGATTTAGCCATAGTCAAAGAGATTGGTAGCTTGGGTTTTGTCACACTAGCACGTCAAGCCATGGTAAGTATTACTGTTTTATTGGTCAATAATATCCTCTTTGATTTGGGGGGAGAGTCTTCTGTGGCCTCTTATGCCATTATCAGTCGTATGTTAATGTTTGCTAGTTTCCCCATTTTAGGAATTACCCAAGGTTTCCTTCCTATTGCAGGGTATAATTATGGCGCTAAAAATTTTAAAAGGGTATTGGAAGTACTCCGGGTTTCAGTTACCTATGCCACTCTTTTGGCCACCGTTGTTTTTGTTGCCATCTTTATTTTTTCGGATGGTATCGTACCCATATTTACTCAAGATACTACTGTTTTTTCTGAAACTCCAGCAGCACTTCGATGGGTGTTTGCTGCAACTCCTATCTTAGGTATTCAATTGATTGGTGCCGCATACTTTCAAGCGGTTGGTCAAGCAACTCCAGCACTTTTATTGACCTTAACCCGTCAGGGGTTCTTTTTTATTCCCTTACTTTTTTTACTTCCTATTTATTTTGGTGTTTTAGGGGTTTGGCTTGCCTTTCCAATTGCAGAAGTATTAGCTACGGTGGTTACGGTTATTTTTCTTACGAAAGAAATACGTAAAAATTTGATTATTTCAAGTTGATTATTTGAGTTTCTAATTGATTCTAAAGACTCTTTTTGTTTTTAAGAAACTCAAAAAATCTTTTTTGTACATTTAGTATTTAAAACTAATTCAATGAAAATAATAACTAGAATTGTAGGGTTAAACCTAATGGCCTTAGCATTACTGTTTTTTGTAGTACAACCCGCTGTGGGGCAACGCAAAAAAGGAAAAAAAGCCATTACAAAGACTTATCCAAGTGAATTATATGAATCGATTTCTTATCGTTCGATAGGTCCTTTTAGAGGAGGACGTTCTTCTGCGGTAACAGGCGTATCGGGCTCACCTAATTTGTATTATTTTGGTGCTGCTGGGGGAGGAGTATGGAAAACGGAAGATGGTGGACAGACCTATGAAAACATCTCTGATGGTTATTTTGGAGGAAGTATTGGTGCTGTTGCTGTTGCTCCAAGTGATTCGAATGTCCTTTATGTTGGAGGAGGTGAAGTCACTGTCCGAGGGAATGTATCTTCTGGCTATGGAATCTGGAAATCTGTGGATGCTGGAAAAACATGGAGCTTTGCTGGATTACCCAATTCACGCCATGTTCCAAGAATTGTTATCGACCCGAACAATTCAGATATTGTTTATGCAGCAGTTTTAGGAAATATATATTCACCCAATAAAGATCGTGGTGTTTATAAAAGTACCGATGGAGGAAAGAACTGGAAAAAAGTACTATTCTCTGATCCTCAAGCGGGAGCTGTTGAATTGGTTATGGACCCCAATAACTCCAGAGTATTGTATGCAGCCACTTGGCGGGTACAACGTACTCCCTACAGTTTGAGTAGTGGTGGCAAGGGTTCTGCACTTTGGAAAAGTACCGATAGCGGAATGACATGGGAGCCTATCAGTCAAAATGAGGGTTTTGCCCAAGGAACATTGGGGATTATTGGTGTTACCGTTTCTCCAGTTAATGCGCAGCGTATTTGGGCCATTGTTGAAAATAAAGAAAAAGGGGGTGTATATCGTTCCGATGATGCTGGAATGACATGGCAACACGTCAATGAGAGTCGAGCTCTCCGCCAGCGCGCATGGTACTATTCAAAAATTTATGC
Source organism: Flavobacteriaceae bacterium (assembly GCA_965662885.1). GTDB lineage: Bacteria > Bacteroidota > Bacteroidia > Flavobacteriales > Flavobacteriaceae > CBFIJI01. Next base: position 4,434 of record CBFIJI010000015.1, read on the forward strand.
GGACACTCAAGATGAAGATATTGTTTATGTAATGAATGTATCCTATCATAAATCAAAGGATGGTGGTAAAACCTTTGAGCGTAATAATGCACCTCATGGAGATCATCATGATCTTTGGATTGCCCCTGAAGACAATCAACGGATGATTATTGCCGATGATGGTGGTGCGCAAATATCATACAATGGAGGGGCCACATGGAGTACCTATCTCAATCAACCTACAGCACAATATTATCGTGTCACAACAGATAATGACTTTCCGTATCGTATTTATGTGGCCCAGCAAGACAATTCCACCCAACGGGTTCGTCATCGAAGTGATGGTCGTTTTATCGGTGAAGATGATTGGGAAGCAACTGCTGGAGGGGAGTCAGCTCATATAGCTGTTGACCCTTTAAACAATAATATTGTTTATGGAGGGAGTTATGGCGGATTTTTAACCCGAGTAAATCACGATACGAAATCAGTTCGTGGAATCAATGTTTGGCCCGACAATCCCATGGGATATGGTGCAGAAGGAATGCGCTACCGATTTCAATGGAATTTCCCTATCATTTTTAGTAAACACAATCCTAAAAAACTCTATACGTTTTCCAATCAAGTTCACGTTTCGGAAAATGAAGGACAAAGCTGGGATATCATCAGTCCTGATTTAACACGTAACGATCCTGATCGACTAAAATCATCTGGTGGTCCCATCACTCAGGACAATACGGGTGTCGAGTATTATTGTACCATTTTTGCCGCTAACGAATCTCCTCTTGAAGAGGGCTTGATGTGGGTTGGAAGTGATGATGGTTTATTGCACTTGACTCGTGATGGTGGAAAAAATTGGGAAAATGTCACGCCAGAAATAATGCCGAAATGGTTGATGATTAATAGTGTTGATCCTTCCCCTTTTGATCCAGCAACCTGTTATGTGGCGGGGACCTTGTATAAAACTGGTGATTTTAAACCTTATTTGTACAAGACCTCAGACTATGGTAAAACATGGAAAATGATAACTAATGGAATCGCCTCAGAAGATTTTACACGAGTACTACGGGCTGATCCTAGTCAAAAAGGACTCTTGTATGCCGGAACAGAAAAGGGAATGTATATTTCCTTTGATGATGGCGCCTCTTGGAAACCCTTTCAAATGAATTTACCTATAGTTCCCATTACGGACTTAACAATTAAAGAAAAGAGCCTCATTGTTGCGACCCAAGGAAGAAGTATTTGGATGATAGATGACTTGACGGTAATTCACCAACTTAATGACAGTATGGTGGATGCTCCCATGTCTTTATTTAAACCTAAAGATAGCTACCGTATGGGTGGAAGTGGTGGAAGAACCTCTTTAACGCAAGGAACCAATATGCCCAATGGTGTTGTGGTGAATTTTAATCTTAACGCTTACGATAAGGAAAAAGATAGTATTCAACTTTCCTTTCATGATTCGAATGGGAAAACGATCAAAACCTTTTCAACCCATGATAAGGAGAATAAATTGACCGTTAAAAAAGGAGGTAATCAATTTGTTTGGAATACCCGATACGAAGGAGCTGAACGTTTAAAAGGGATGATTTTTTGGAGTGCCTCGTTTTCAGGAGCTAAAGCCGTTCCTGGCACCTATGGTGTACGTTTAAGTAAGAACGGTGTTACTGCTGAAGAATCATTTGTTATTAAGTCAGACCCAAGGGCAGAGGCTTCTGTTGCTGAGATGCAAATGCAATTTGATTTTGTCAATGCAGTCAATGAAACAGTAGATAAAGCACATAAAGCCATCAAGACCATACGCGAAATCAATACCAAGTTAAAGGCTTTTGAATCGGGTTATAAGGATAATGAAACAACTACCGCTTTACGGGAACAATCGGAAGCTTTAAGAACCGCTTTTTCGAGCATTGAAAAGACGCTTTATCAAACTCAAAATCGAAGTAATCAAGACCCCTTAAACTATCCCATTCGACTGACCAATAAGTTGGGGCATCTCAACCGATTGGTTACTATTAATGACTTTCCACCGACGAATCAAGATGAGGCCGTAAGAAAAGAATTGACTGTTAAAGTGGAAGAAGCCTTAGGAAAATACGAAGAACTATTGAGTAAAGATTTAAATGAATTTAATACAGCATTTTCTCAACTCGAACTGGATTATTTGATTGTTAAAGACTAATTTATAGTGTATTATAATTATTTTAAAGCCCTACATCTCATTTTTGTGATTACTTGGTTTGCGGGGCTTTTTTATCTCCCACGTTTGTTTATCTATCATATTGAAGCCACTAAAAAAGAAGCGGTTGCTCGTCAAATTTTAACCGATCAGTTTAAAATTATGAGCAAGCGTTTATGGTATATCATCACTTGGCCCTCTGCAATTTTAGCAGTCTTGTTTGCTGTCATTTTATTAGTGATGGTGCCTAGTTGGTTGTCTCAATCGTGGATGTGGATCAAACTTGTTTTTGTTGTTTTATTGATTGTGTATCATTTGAAGACACATCAAATATTCAAACAATTACAACGGGACGAGATTCGTTATTCGTCAAATTTTATGCGTTTATGGAATGAAGGTGCTACTTTAATTCTCTTTTCTGTGGTGTTTTTAGTTGTTTTGAAAAGTAACTTTCACTGGATTTTTGGGGTTCTTGGTTTGTTTGGTTTGGCATTTTTATTGCTACTAGGTATTCGCTTGTATAAAAAAACAAGGAAAGAATAATCAATATGGCTATTATTGGAAAACTATCGTTACGAACACGACTTTTTATAGCAATGATTTTTTTGTTATTTATTTCGGGTACGTTGATTTTGGTTTCCACGCTTTATCAATACCGATCACAGTCTGATGATTATCACGACAAGCGTTTAGAACGTAAAGAGGCACAAATCAAACGTCACCTTAACTATTTGGTGGCGAAAAATAATTTGTATGGAAAACCGGATAGTATTTGGATGGACTTCCTCAATGATTTTAAAAAAATTGAAACCATCCATAAAGTACAATATTCTCTTTTTTCTACCTCAGGCGCGCCAATCCACACCTCCTATCAGCCGTTAAAAATCATCGCCAATAATTATCAATTACAGCAGTCCATACGTGATAGTCTTTTTAAAACCCCCGATGGACGTTTTATTGAGCGTAGTGATAGTGGAATTGAAAAGTACCAGTCCACTTTTAGTCTTTTAAAGGATGGTCTTGGGCGTCCTTATGGGATCTTATTTTTCCCTTATTTTCAAGATGTTTCTTATTCGGAGGATGAATTAAATACATTTTTACAACGGCTATACGAAATTTATGTATTCTTGCTTATTGGAGCCATTTTAACGGCTTATTTTTTGTCGCTATACGTCACCCGTTCTTTAGAAAAAATAAGAGTAAAGATGGATCAAACGGGCTTGTTGTTGCGCAATGAAAAAATTCATTTAAACAATGCTACTAAGGAAATTGACAGCTTGGTCAATTCCTATAATCGAATGATTGATGATCTGAATGATAGTGCAGAAAAATTAGCAAAAAACGAACGGGAACAAGCCTGGCAAGAAATGGCAAGGCAAGTAGCCCACGAAATCAAAAACCCACTTACTCCAATGCGTTTAACGATTCAAAATTTTCAACAACGCTTTAAAAAAAACGATCCCAACAATACGCAAAAAATCAATGATTTCTCCAAGTTGCTCATTGAACAAATTGATACAATGAGCAATGTTGCAGAAGCCTTTTCTGATTTTGCAACACTTCCTAAACCCAATAAAAAAACCTGTGACCTTGTAGAGGTAACCAAATTAGCCATTGAGATTTTCAATGAAGAGTACATTGTACTTGAAACCAATGTGGAACAAGCCTATCACCAGCTGGACAGGACGCAATGGATTCGTGTGATGACAAATTTAATTCAGAACGCACTTCAAGCAGTTCCTGATAATAAAACACCAAATATTCGTATTGAGATTAATGTTACAAATTCCAACACCGCAGTATCCATAAGCGATAATGGTAGTGGTATTGAACCGTCCATTGAAGACAAAATTTTTGAACCCAAGTTCACAACCAAAACAGCAGGAATGGGTCTAGGATTAGGGATTGTAAAAAATATTATTCGTTCTCATGATGGAAGAATTACCTATGTCTCAACACCCAAAAAAGGAACAATTTTCACAATCATACTAAAAAAATAAGCAATGAATTCACCACATGTTTTATGCGAGCTTATCGACCATATTGCTTGGATAAAAATTAATCGACCAGAAAAACTCAACGCGCTGAACAAAGCCGTAATCACGGCGCTTCACGACCAATTAAACCATATTAAAAATAATGATCAGATTCGTGCAGTAGTAATCACAGGGAGTGGTGATAAAGCTTTTATTGCAGGTGCTGATATAACTGAATTTATTGACTTAGGTCCTTCAGAAGGTCGTGATTTGGCCACTTATGGAGAGGAACGCGTATTTAGTTTTATCGAAAATTTTAATAAGCCTGTTATAGCGGCAATCAATGGATATGCTTTAGGGGGTGGATTGGAGTTAGCCCTTTCTTGTCATTTACGCTTAGCGTCTGAAAATGCACGATTTGGCTTTCCAGAAGTCTCCTTAGGGATTATCCCTGGTTATGGGGGTACTCAACGTCTTCCACAATTGGTGGGAAAGGGTCGTGCCCTTGAATTGATTTTAAGTACGAAACTGATCAATACGGAAACGGCATTTCAATGGGGTTTAGTCAATGCCGTAGCGCCTGCTGAAGAACTCCTTAGTCAAACTGCCGATTGGGTGGGGCAACTCTTAAAACAATCTCCCATGGCGATTAGACGCGCAATAAAGGCGGTAAATACGGGCTATTCAGAGAGCGAGAAAGGCTTGGCTATTGAAAAAGAACTCTTTGGAGCTTGTTTTCAAACTGTCGATTTTAAAGAAGGGGTATCTGCCTTTTTAGAAAAACGAAAGGCTCAGTTTTAAGCACTTTGCAGTTCTTGGTGTATTTGGGTTTCGACATTTTCGATTAGGGAAACGATCGCTCCAAGGTCATTTGGAATAGGGGTATGCACTTTAAATTTCAAATGGACACCTAAGGGTATTGGCATATAATTATATTTAGCCAGTTTCCATGAATTTTTTATACTTATGGGAACAATTAAAGCGTTCGGCATGGATTCCATCAGCGTAACGAGTCCCCCTTTTTGGAATTTTTTAGGGACACCTGTTTTACTTCTCGTGCCTTCAGGAAAAATAACTGCAGACCATTTATTTTGGTCAACTTTTTCGCCAAAGTGTTTTATTTTTATAAGGCTGTCTTTTCTTTTTTTACGGTCAATCAAAACAGACCCTCCATGTCTTAAATTATAAGAAACACCTGGTATTCCCTTTCCCAATTGCTTTTTACTGATAAATTTTGGGTGATGTTTTCTCAAGTACCAAACAATTGGGGGAATTTCATAGGTACTTTGATGATTGGAAATAATGATTAAAGGAGTGTTTTCTGGAATTGGAGTCACCCATTCAAAAGTAAACCGAGTACCTAAAACTTTTAACGCTTGCATTGTAAAGTAGGACATCAATAACGCCATGAGGTTTTGTGCACGATAGCCAAACAAGTTGTATCCAATAAATTGGAATAGGTGAAAAACAAGCAGTATTATTAAAAATAATAGGTAGAAGCAGAGCGTCAACGTATAAGAAAGCATCTTATAAATCACAGAAAAGTAGGTTAATTAGGGGTACTCGTTAATTAAATTAGCAAAAATCGTTAAACGCCATCTTCAGGTTTTCAGCAATCATTTCAGCAGGACGTCCTTCAATATGATGGCGCTCTACCATATGCACTAACTCCCCATCTTTAAAAAGAGCAATACTTGGAGAAGAGGGAGGAAATGGAATCATTTTAGAGCGTGCGTAATCGGTAGCTTCCCGATCAACACCTGCAAAAACAGTTACTAAATTATCTGGAGTTTTTTGATTATTCAATGCAAAATGAACACCTGGACGTGCATTGGCTGCAGCACAACCACAAACAGAGTTGACAACCACTAGGGTAGTCCCCGGTTTTGCAAGTGCATTTTCTACGGCTTCGGTGTCTCCCAATTGATCAAATCCTATAGATGTTAATTCATCTCTCATGGGTTTTATTAATTCGGCTGGATACATAACGCTAATTTTTTTTCAAAGATATAAAAGTAATGCGAGGGTTAAAGTTTTGTTACAAAGATTTAATTCATCAAATTTGTGTTGTTAAGCTTTTTCTACCCTATGAAATGGATTTTTGCCTTTATTGGATTTTCTATTTATCGTTTCCCAGGCGCTATTTTTGGGTTTTTTATAGGTACCCTTGCAGAACAATTTTATGGCGCTAAATCACCCACCTCGTTGTTTGGTAATCGTTCTCAGCAATTTACACCTCGTGATTTTGAGTTGCATTTACTCATGCTCTCTGCAACGGTCATCAAAGCCGATGGTAAAATAAAAACAGAAGAACTTCAATTTGTCCGTAATTTTTTTATTTCGCAATACGGCGAAGCTAGGGCGAAAGAAATTTTTAAAATATTCAACCAAGAAATAAAAAAAGAGATTAAAAACATTACGGGTATTGCAGGAAATTTTCTAAGCACAACACGCTATGAAACCCGCTTGCAAATTCTTCATTTCTTGTTTGGTGTGGCCAATGCAGATGGTCAAATTTCGAATACGGAAGAAAGTAAGATTACTCAAATTGCCAATGCATTGGGGTTAAGGCGTTCTGACATAGAGAGCATAAAAGCCATGTTTATTCGATCTACAGACAATGCCTATAAGATTTTAGAAATTTCTTCAAATGCATCAGACGTTGAAGTAAAAACGGCCTATCGTACCATGGCTAAAAAATATCACCCAGATAAGCTTCAGAGTAAAGATCCAGCCATGGTCAAGGGGGCAAAAGAAAAATTTCAAGAAGTACAAAAGGCCTATGAGGCCATTCAAAAAGAACGAGGAAAATAGTTTTGGAACAACTTTGGTTTTATTTAGGGATTGGTTTTCAACATGTAATGGATGTTAATGGATTGGATCATTTTTATTTTCTAATAGCTTTGGTTCTCCCCTTTTCTTATGTTGATTGGAAAAAATTGGTGTGGTGGGTGACCCTATTTACATTAGGCCACACGTTTTCTTTGTGGGCGGCATATTTAGGTTGGATCAATGTTTCCCCTGAATGGGTGGAATTTTTAATTCCTATTACGATTATTTTTACTGCAATTGCAATACTCACTAAAAATCAAACGAGAAAGTCCAAGAAAAGCAATCGCTTTTTTGAACCCATTACCTTGATTTTTGGTTTAATTCACGGCTTGGGCTTCGGACGTTATTTTTCACAAATTGTAATGAAGGAGGAAGCTTACCAAGCATTATTGTCTTTTGCCTTGGGAGTTGAGTTTGCCCAATTGTTGATTGTTACCGTAGTTGTTTTGATTAATGGAATAATTTTTTTCTTTTTCAAAAAATTTCAACTCAAATGGATTTGGATTATTGCAGCAATGATCTTGTCTCAAGCACTCGGGATGGCTGTTCAAAATAGCCCATTTTAAATACTTTTGCGATTCAATAAAAAACCCTCTCTTCATTTTGTAAAGAAAGGGTGAGTTGGAAGAGATTACTTTTAGTGTACCCTTTTAGTATTTTTTTTATGTCCTTTCCATGCGTCTAAGCAGGAAACTACTTTTCCCTCGACGCTATTCATCATTAATGGACTTTTTGCCAAATGATTTGAAGAAGAAGATGAGGATGGACGTTCTCTAACCTTTTCATCAGCTGCTGTGTTCCCAAGTTGCAATTTATTAAAGTGTTTGGCAAATAGTTGTACTTCTTCAAATTGGCTAATAAAATGCATTTTTTGCAAGGCCGTAGAACTGTTTTCATTTAATTCGGGTAAATCATTTAGTTGTAGGGTATAATAAGCCAAGGTTTCTGCTAAATCCTCTCCAAAACTAGTGCTAGCGTAATTGGTAACAAACTCTTTTCCTTGAATGGAATCTCTTGTTTTTGGGTTATAAAATTTATCGTAAAACTTCTGGGACCACCCCTCTTTTTTAAAGCAAGTCCCATAGGTGTCAAAATAGCCTTCACAGCTTTCTGAATTTTTTGTGTTGTCGGTCTGTTTCCCGATATGAAGTGAAAGAATATGCCCCATCTCATGTGTTAATATAAATGCCGAAACGCCATCAGCATTAAACGCAGATTGATTAGCAACTGGATTTATTCCTCCTGAAAATATTGAAGAATATACGGGTCTTATATTAAGCCCAAAGGTCCATGATGCATTGGCCTCGTCTTCGCTTAGTTTCGAAGGGTTATACCAATTTGGATTTTGCACATAACCTCCTAAGTCTTCACTATCAATGACTTCGTGAACACTAATTCCAACTTTGGCATTGATTGTTTTAAAGAATTCTTCTGCATATTCGAGATATGTTTTAAAATACTGTTCGTGATGTTGCTTTTTATAAAAAAAGGCGAGATCTTTTGCAGGAAAATTTTCGGCAAACGTGATTTCAAAATCTTTTACTCCAGCTGGATAGGGGGGTTTTTGAAAAACCATCATTGAAGAACCATCGCCCTCTCTGTTAACATCCTCGATGTCTTTAATTGTCAAGTGAAATTTGATTGGCTGCTCTAAGACTTTAAGATCATTTTGTCCTGGAGCTTTTGAAATGACTAAGTCAATTTCCTCAAAAAAGGGTTCTAATTCCTGATCTTCTTTTAGAGGAACTTTAATTTTAATACTTCTTATATTTTTAGGAAAGTGAACAATTTCGTCTTGCGTTTCTTTGATCCAAGTTTGACCAAAATCAGTGCTGTATTCTAGCTTTTTGGAATAATCATCTTCATCAGCATTGTAATATTCGGGGTTGCTTTTAAACGTTGCGTTGATCAAGAGATCTTTTCCTATGGGTTCACTCAAGGCGAGATTGACAATCATTTCACCATTTTCTGCCGCAATTTCTGAATCGGCATCGTAAAGTAGTGTTGCTTTTAAATTGATAGGGTCAGTTTTTGAGCAAGACAAAATAAAAGCAAAAATCATTAATGTAACGAGTGATTTAAGAGTGACTTGGGAAACATTTTTCATAGAAGTTAGTTTAATTTTTATGAGTAGTATTTACGAGTAAACGTTTCATACGAACTTTACCCTAATTTATTTTTTAAAGCTGTTACTTCTTGTTTCATCCTGTTTTATAATTACTACATTAACTGATAGTATTCTTTTAAGATATTTTTATCAATTTGTTCCCTCCAATTATCCCCTAGAGCATTTTCCCAAAGGGGTTCCAATCCGATGGCGACATCAGCCATTTTATCAAAGCCTGAATCATTTACATGAATACAAATATTCCTTCGAAGTTGGATTTGATGTTTCTCTAGCATTTGCTGAAATTCGTTATAGCCTTCTGGATAGTAAGCTTCAATTTTATTCAATACGATACAATTTCCTTCCCCATGTTTGATTCCCAAAAGGTAGGAGAGTCCATACGAAAGAGCATGAACAACTCCTACTTGTGAAGTTGCGATACTGATTCCTCCCAAGTAGGACGCCATCATTAATTTTTCATCGGAGTCGGGTGTCCATTCCGTACGTTCTAAAAAGATATTTCGGCATAAATCCAATGCTTTTTGACCATGGACCCGACTAAATTCATTGATATAGGTACCTGTTAAACTTTCAATACAGTGGATATAGCAATCCATACCAGTATAGAAACGTTGTAAAGGCGGAACATCAGCAATCAATTCGGGATCTAGTATGATTTGATTAAAAGGAGTGTAATCAGAATTGATTCCTAACTTTTTTTCAGGCCCCATTAACACACAAGTCCGACTCACTTCTGCGCCAGTCCCCGATAGGGTAGGGATGCCTACCTTAAAAAGCGCAGGATGTTGAATTAAATCCCAGCCTTGGTAGTCTGCTGAAGAGCCTTTGTTTGTACACATCAATGCAACAGCTTTGGCGATGTCCATAACACTTCCACCTCCAATTCCAATAATTCCAGAAATATTTGTTCCAAATTCGTTAAGCAAGGCATCTCGAATTTTATCGACTTGTTTGGTTTTAGGCTCAAAAGTGGTGTCTATATAACGGATAAGATCAGACTTTTGTAATGAAATTTTTTGTTCAATTTTTTTGGAAGCTTCAAAACAGTTGTCAATTAAAAAAACAAAAGGGGCTTCCTTATTTTTTCTTTCATGGTTTATAGTTTCTTCTAGTTGCGATAGTGCTCCTCTCCCAAACATTAATCGAGGAGGAAGGGGGATATTTCTATAGGTTGACATTTTTAAGAGATTTGGCGATTATTTTTTTGATTTTGGCGGCTTCTTCCTTTGTTTTTTCAATCGACCAAGATTGTTTTATCAATAAGGAAATTGTTTTTGAGATGATTTTATCTGAAGCTTCGTAGGTTCTTTTTTGTTCTTTTTCCCATGCTTTTATTGTTTCTTTTGGCAACGGTGAGAGGCTATTCAATTGTTTGAGATGGGGCCATTTTTTAATGTAATGCCATTGGTGTTCATACCAATAAAAACAATAATCAATCCCCGCATCCGAAAGCGCTTTGATTACTTTTCGCGCACTGCTTTCATTTGGAGTAAAAAAGCTTAAAAATCCTGCATTGTCTCCTTTCTGATCATGGACTTTTCGAAATTCAATTTTTGGGATTTGACTGAGCTCTTCTTTAATTAGGTTCTTGATGGCTCTTTGTTTGTTTAGAATTTGATCTAATTTTCGTAGTTGAGCCAATCCAACAGCTGCATGAAGTTCAGAAATCCGATAATTATAGCCAATCCAAAGGGGGGTGTCAAGACCTCTATTTTTCCCTAAGTGGTCATGACCATGATCTTGATATGCGTCTGCTTTTAATTTATTTTGACTTTTATTGATTAACAATGCCCCACCCTCACCAGCGGTGATTGTTTTTACAAAATCAAAAGATAACACCCCAATATCTCCGATAGTTCCCAAAGCATTTCCTTGATAACTTCCGCCGATGGCTTGGCAAGCGTCTTCTATTAAGTAGAGATTGAATTCCGCACAAATTTTCTTAATAGCATTCAAATCGGCCATTGCTCCACACATGTGTACGGGCATTACCGCTTTTGTTTTGTTGGTAATCCTAGATTTTATGGACTTTGGACTCATGCAAAGACTATCATCCACATCCACAAAAATGGGTATTGCTCCTACGGAAAGGATAGCTTCAAAACTTGCAACAAAAGTAAATGTAGGACAGAGCACTTCATCTCCAGCTCCTACCCCCAGACATTGTAACGCTACCGTGAGTGCAGCAGTTCCGCTAGACGTAAGTTGGACATGTTTTGCTTGAAATTTTGCTGCTAATTCTTTTTCAAATTCTAGGGCTTTCCAACGTTCTTTTCGTAGGGCGTCAAAACCATAGCGCATTAAAATTCCTGTTTCTAGGACTTCGTTAACCTCTTTCCGTTCCTCTTCTCCAAAACACTCAAAACCTGGCATGGGCGGTTTTTTTATACTTGTTTAAAAGGAAGGTTGTGGTATTAGGGTTGAGTTTGCTCAGAAGAAAAAACATTCTTTTAGTAGGTTCTTTGGGATTAAGAATCATAGTTATCAGTTTGGGACTCTAAAATTATAAAAATTTTATTTAATGATTCAAAGGCCAATAAAAGCGTATTGAGTTGTAGTTGGGATGGCGTTGTTTATCCTTTCATTTACGAGTACTATATTTTTAACATTAACGCAATAGCATTTTTTTAAACAGGAGCTTTCTCCTTCTTATTTTGAAATTAAGTTGCGAAATACGCTTGTTTGGCGTTGAATAAACCCCACTTTTTTATAGAGTTGATGGGCTTCTAGACGCTTTGCATTTGACGTTAAATCTATTTTTAATGCTCCTTTTTTTCGAGCCAGTTCTAGTGCATTTTCTAGAAGTTGTTTCCCGATACCTTGACCTCTATAGTTGTTGTCTACAACCACATCCTCAATCCAGTATTTGTTTCCTGTAGGAATACAATAACTGACCAAGGAAAGGGTACCTATAATCTTCCCCAAATGATCCTTAGCGATAAGGAGGGTGGTATTTTCTGACTGAATTATCTGCTCCAAAATTTCTTTGGTGATAAAACGGCTGTTGATGTCAAGCTGTGGGAGGAGGTTTTGAAAGCTTGCCACAACATCCAAATCAACTGTTTTTAGAATAACGATTTCCATAAATAAACATTTTTAGTTGATAATGTTCCTATTAGCGATAGTGTAAAATTAAAGCATTCCTTTTTTATCTTTTTAGTTTTTGCTTTTTTTAAACCCACTTTTATAGTATCCAATAGCCCATAAGACTTTTAAATTTCTTGTATCTTCGCCCTATGAACAAACAATCCAAATATGATCATGCTTATCTCGCCATGGCACAGACCTGGGGTAAATTATCGTATTGTGAACGGAAAAAAGTAGGGGCTCTTATTGTTAAAGACCGTATGATTATTTCAGATGGTTATAATGGAACACCCTCTGGTTTCGAAAATGTTTGTGAAGACGAGGCACATTACACCAAATGGTATGTATTACATGCAGAAGCTAATGCTATTTTAAAGGTAGCAGGGTCCACTCAGTCGTGTAAAGGAGCTACCCTTTATATTACCTTATCCCCTTGCAAAGAATGCAGTAAACTAATCCATCAATCTGGCATCACGCGTGTTGTTTATGCAAAAGCGTATAAAGATGTGAGTGGATTAAATTTTTTAAAGCGTGCTGGTGTTGCTGTTGAATGTTTAACCCCAATTAAAAATGAGCCGGTTTGAATAAAAACACCTTTTACCTTTTTTTGATTGTTATTTTATCTTTAATCATTGGCTTTCAGTTTGGGTCACAAAAACAATTTCTTTTTGGATCTTCCATGAAAAAAGAGACCACAGTAGATAAACTTAATCGATTGCTTATTCTTCTTGAGAATGATTATGTTGATCAAATTGATACAGATAGTTTGGTTGGACAAATGATTGAAAATATTGTGTCTGAGCTCGACCCGCATTCAATGTATATTCCAGTGGAACAGCAACAACAAATTGCTGAAAGTATGCGAGGAAATTTTGTAGGAATAGGGGTCAGTTTTCAGCTTCTAAAGGATACGATCGCTGTGGTTCGTGTGTTGGAAGATGGTCCGAGTGAAAAAGCGGGACTTAAAACTGGGGATCGAATTTTAATGGTCGATAAAGATACACTCTACCAAAAAGGCTTGACCTCCCAAGCCGTAGTCAGCCGGCTCAAAGGGTCTTCCAAATCGCCTATTCAGCTAAAAGTATATCGTAAATCCAACGATTCTATCTATAATTTTGAATTTGTACGCGGAGAAGTTCCACTTCCAAGCGTTTCGTCCTATTATATGATTGATGAACAAACAGGTTATATTAAAATCAACCGTTTTTCCAAAACAACCTATGATGAGTTTGAATTTGGGATGCGCTATTTGATGGAACAAAACCTTAAAAACTGCATTCTTGATTTACGGGGAAATCCTGGAGGATATTTATTTCCAGCAACTCAAATTGCGGATACTTTCCTATCTCAAGGGAAATCCATTGTTGTTGTGGAAAGTAATAAGGGTAAAAAACAGACGACTATGTCCACGGGAAATGGTCTTTTTGAAGAGGGAAAACTATTTATTCTTGTAGATGAAAATTCAGCATCAGCTAGTGAAGTCATTGCTGGAGCAATACAAGACAATGACCGAGGTTGGATAATTGGCCGCCGCACCTTTGGAAAGGGATTGGTTCAACAACAAATGCCCTTAGGACAGGGAGATCAAATCCGATTGACAACGGCGCGTTATTATACTCCAACGCGACGATCAATTCAGCGACCTTATGCTAAAAATACAAAAGAAGAATATTACGCTGAGGTTCAAGGTCGTTATGAATCTGGTGAAATGTTAAATAAAAAGAATGTTCCAATTGTGGATAGTTTGGCCTACATGACTCCAGAAGGCAGAACCGTTTACGGTGGAGGTGGAATTGTCCCTGATTTTTATATCACCAATAAAAACACCCTTGAAGAAGGATGGAACGATTTAGTGATTAAGTCCAATTTTGTGAATCGTTTTGTTTTCGAGGAGATGGATAAAAGGCGAGCCTATTATGAGGGTCTCAGCAAAGCCTTCTTCTACCATGAATTTAATGTTGAACGGGATTATTTTGTCAATGCCTTTGTCGCTTATTGTAAGAAGAATAATTATCCTATTGAGATGGGCGCCAAAGAGGAAAGCACTCTTTTGCAATCCATTAAAGCGTATATGGCACTCCAACTGTTTGATGAGGCGTTGTTTATTCAGCTCCTCAACGAAAAAGATGAGTTTATTATTTTTACCTTAGATCATATCAACAACTAGCCAAGTTTTATTGCTTCATTAATTTTGCAACTTTTCTAGAAAGTGTTAAAATAAGCAACAGTAAAAAGGCAGTGGCTGAAGCCATTGCTCCAATGACAGCAATTGCGCTACTATCTACTAATGGGGCCTCCCAATTGATTTGCGTAATGTTAAAAACCATCATGCCCAAGGCCAGTATCATAAAAATTCGAAGAGTTATTTTCATAGTTCAAAGATAAGAGACTTTCGTATATTTTAGATCAGCTGGCCAATGTTTGATGTGAATAATTTTACAGCAATGGCTAATAAAATGATTCCAAAAACTTTTCGAATGATATTAATCCCAGATTTACCCAACAAGCGCTGAATTCTTTTTGAGGATTTTAAAATAATATAGACAATGACGATGTTGATCAAAATAGCCACAATGATATTGATTACGTGGAATTCAGCACGTAATGAAAGTAAGGAGGTCATTGATCCTGCTCCCGCAATCATTGGAAATGCAATAGGAACAATGGCTGCAGTTTCTGGCGCATCATCACGATAGATGGTGATTCCTAAAATCATTTCTAGAGCTAGGAATAAGATGACCAAAGAACCAGCAATAGCAAATGAATTGATATCTATTCCAATTAATTTTAAAATTTCTTCACCCAGGAATAAGAAAGCAATCATGATAATGGCAGCCACTATCGAGGCTTTTTCAGATTGAATATGCCCTACTTTTTCCCTTAAGGCTATAATCAAAGGGATGTTTCCAACAATATCAATTACGGCAAATAAAATCATTCCCGCAGTAAGTATTTCTTTAAAATCGAGCATAGCTATAAATTTTCCGCAAATATAAATTTTTGTTTCCTTTTTTTTTCATCTTATAATAGTATTAATTTGCGTTATATGATTTCAATTGAAAACACATTAGTATCCGAGGAGATAATTAAAGAGGAATTTGTTTGTAATATTTCTCAGTGCAAAGGAGAGTGCTGTGTTGCCGGTGAGGCAGGCGCACCACTTGATAGTGAAGAAGTGCAGCTTTTGGAAGACAACAAGCAGGCTATTTCGGAACATTTAAATTCTAACGGTAATTTTGCCATCGCCCAACAAGGGGTTGCCATAAAAGGGCCAGATGGGCAATGGGAAACTCCACTTGTAGAGGGTAAAGAATGTGCCTATACTGTTTTTTCTAAAGAAGGAATCGCTAAATGTGGGATAGAAGTTGCACACAAAAAAGGAGCAATCTCTTGGAAAAAGCCACTATCCTGTCATCTCTATCCAATTCGTATTGAAAAGTACAGCGCATTTACAGCAGTCAATTACCACCGTTGGTCCATCTGTAAAGCAGCCTGTGATTTTGGGGCATCACTAAAAATTCCTGTCTACCAATTCCTTAAAGAACCCTTGATTCGAAAGTTTGGATTTGGGTGGTTTAAAAAATTGGAAGAAACCGCGTCCCAAAACACTAATCAACAATCCTAGTCTTTTCGCACCCTAACCCGAAATATAATTTGTAATAGACTAATAATCAATAACTTAAAAAAAGCTGTTTTTTTTAAAAATCCCTCTTTTTGTTAAAAACTTTAATTGTTTGTGGAAAAGTATCACTTTTATTTCCGCTTCCTTTTCCCCAACTTTGTATAGTTATTCAAAAATCAAAATTCCATAATAAAAGACATTCTAATGCAAGCAGTTGAACCAATCCTAGAAGAAAACAAAAATCGTTTCGTAATTTTTCCTATCCAACACCATGACATTTGGGAATGGTATAAAAAAATGGAAGCAAGTTTTTGGACAGCTGAGGAAATTGATTTGCATCAGGATCTTAATGATTGGAATACGAAGCTTAACGATGATGAAAAATATTTCATCAAGCATATTCTTGCGTTCTTTGCTGCGTCAGACGGTATCGTTAATGAAAATTTAGCTGAAAATTTTGTCAATGAAGTACAGTATTCCGAAGCTAAATTTTTCTATGGTTTTCAAATCATGATGGAAAACATCCATTCTGAAACCTATTCTTTACTAATAGATACTTATGTTAAAGATGATGTTGAAAAAAATAACCTCTTTCAAGCTATAGAAGTTTTTCCAGCGATCAAATTAAAAGCTGATTGGGCTTTGAAATGGATTGACTCCGATTCTTTTGCTGAACGACTGATTGCCTTTGCAGCGGTAGAGGGTATTTTCTTTTCTGGTGCCTTTTGTTCTATTTTCTGGCTGAAAAAAAGAGGTTTAATGCCTGGATTGACCTTTTCTAACGAGCTCATTTCCCGTGATGAAGGTGTTCACTGTGATTTCGCAGTTCATTTACACAACCACCACTTAATTAATAAAGTACCTAAGAAACGAATTCGTGAGATTCTTGTTGATGCACTTAACATCGAGCGAGAATTCATCACAGAATCGTTACCTGCAAGCCTGATTGGGATGAACTCTAAACTTATGACACAGTATCTTGAGTTTGTTACCGATCGTTTATTGGTCGAATTGGGATGTGAAAAAGAATACAATGTGACGAATCCATTTGATTTTATGGACATGATTTCACTTCAAGGAAAAACAAACTTCTTTGAAAAACGCGTTGGTGAATATCAAAAAGCCGGTGTTTTAAACAATGACAATAAAGAAACTAAGATAAGCTTTGATGCTGATTTTTAATATCTCAGCCTAGCTTTCTTAGACTAATTTTCATTACTTATTTACAACAAATAACCCCACCCGAACAGCCTACACGTTGTTCGACTAAAAATTTATGACATATGTATGTAGTTAAAAGAGATGGACGCAAAGAGCCCATCATGTTTGATAAAATCACAGCTCGAATCCGTAAGTTGTGTTATGGTTTAAATGAACTTGTTGATCCAACACGTGTAGCTATGCGTGTGATCGAAGGGCTTTACGATGGAGTAACAACTTCTGAGTTGGATAATCTAGCTGCTGAAATTGCCGCTTCCATGACCACCACCCATCCCGATTTTGCACAACTTGCTGCACGTATTTCCGTTTCTAACTTACACAAAAACACCAAAAAGTCATTTTCGGAGACAATGACTGATTTATATCACTACGTCAATCCTAGAACTGGAAAAGATGCACCCTTACTTTCTGACGAAGTTTACAAAGTCATCAAGGATAATGCTGATTTTTTAGATTCAAGTATCATCTATAATCGTGATTTTGGATATGACTTTTTTGGATTTAAAACACTAGAGCGTTCGTATCTATTAAAACTTAACGGAAAGATTGTAGAACGACCACAGCATATGTTGATGCGGGTTTCTATCGGAATACATTTAGACGATTTGGATGCAGTGATTGAGACCTATGAATTGATGTCTAAACGGTATTTCACCCATGCGACACCCACACTTTTCAATTCAGGAACACCCAAGCCACAAATGTCCTCATGTTTTCTGCTAACCATGCAGGAAGACAGTATTGATGGTATTTACGACACCTTAAAACAAACAGCAAAAATTTCTCAATCTGCTGGTGGAATAGGTCTTTCTATTCATAATATCCGCGCTACGGGATCCTATATTTCAGGAACTAATGGTACTTCCAATGGAATTGTCCCAATGCTCCGTGTTTTTAATGACACTGCCCGCTATGTAGATCAGGGTGGAGGAAAACGAAAAGGTTCTTTCGCTATCTATGTCGAACCATGGCATGCTGATATTTATGACTTTTTAGAGCTTAAGAAAAATCATGGGAAAGAAGAAATGCGTGCTCGTGACTTGTTTTACGCTATGTGGGTTCCCGATTTGTTTATGAAACGTGTAGAGGAAAATTCTACATGGACGCTTATGTGTCCAAATGAATGTCCAGGGCTTTACGATTGTCACAGTGAAGAATTTGACGCCCTATATTTATCTTATGAAAAAGAGGGGAAAGGCCGTAAGACCATCAAAGCACGTGAACTATGGGAAAAAATCTTAGAATCACAAATTGAAACAGGGACACCTTATATGCTTTATAAGGATTCTGCCAATCGCAAGTCAAATCAACAAAACTTGGGAACTATCCGTTCTTCCAACCTCTGTACAGAGATATTGGAGTACACTTCTCCCGATGAAATTGCGGTATGTAACTTGGCTTCGATTGCACTTCCTATGTTTATCAAAGATGGTGCTTTTGATCATGATGAACTCTTTCGCGTCACCAAGCAAGTCACAAAAAACCTTAACCGTGTTATAGATCGTAACTATTATCCAGTTCAAGAAGCAGCCAATTCCAATTTTAGACACCGTCCTGTAGGATTAGGGGTTCAAGGTCTTGCCGACGCTTTTATAAAATTACGGATGCCTTTTACTTCTGAGGAAGCTAAACAACTGAACCAAGAGATTTTTGAAACGCTTTACTTTGCTGCGGTTACAGCCTCTGTAGAAGAAGCTGAAAAAGATGGTCCCTATGAAACATACAAAGGCTCTCCTATGTCCAAAGGACAGTTCCAGTACAATATGTGGGGCATAAAAGATGAAGAACTCAGCGGTCGATGGGCTTGGGGTGACTTACGTAAGCAAGTTAAAAAACATGGGGTGCGTAATTCGCTTCTTGTGGCACCTATGCCTACGGCTTCTACCTCTCAAATTCTAGGAAACAATGAATGTTTTGAACCCTATACCTCTAACATTTACACCCGCCGTGTACTTTCTGGAGAATTTATTGTTGTTAACAAGCATCTCCTTATTGATCTTGTTTCTTTAGGGCTTTGGAATGAAGATATGAAACAGGAATTGATGCGTGCCAATGGATCCATTCAGAACATTGAGGGAATTCCTGATCATATTAAGGAACTGTACTTAACAGTTTGGGAAATGAGTATGAAAGATATTATCGACATGTCCAGACAACGAGGATATTTTATTGACCAATCGCAATCCCTCAACTTGTTTATGGAAGGTGCAACCATGGCCAAATTAACCTCAATGCATTTCTATGCATGGAAATCAGGCTTAAAAACAGGGATGTATTACTTACGTACAAAGTCTGCTGTTGATGCGATCAAGTTTACTTTGGATAAAACCAAAGTTCCAGAGACCAAAGTGGTTGCTGATGTTGCTGCTGTAGGTACTGCTGCGGCAACTCCACAAAAACCAGTTGCTGTTGAGCCATTAACTCCAGAAGAACTAAAACAAATGCTATCACAGTCCCAATCTAATGAAGATGATGACTGCTTAATGTGTGGTTCTTAAGAGCACCAACAACTATTTCCTTTTAGACAACCTCCCAGCGAATCTTCGTTTTGGGAGGTTTTTTTGTACTGCTTATGGTGTCTTTTCTACCGCTCATTCGTCTTCCTAGTATTTTATTTGAATCATTTAAGAACGAATCTGTACGGGATTTAATTAAGATATTTCTTATAAATCCACACTTTTTTAAGCTCTTTTCCTGCGAAATCGATCCTTAAAGCCTTCTTTCTGTTTTCTAAACTTTAGCTGTCAACGACTGTTTTTACTAGAATAAAAGGAGAGAGCTACTCCCAATGTTAATTTAACGTTAATTAAATATGTCTTTTATGTAAAATTAATGTTATCTTTGAGTTAACAAATAAAGATTATATCATGAGACTAACACTATTTTTTGCTTTACTTTTTTCCACTGCACTTTTTGCACAACAGAATGCCATCACTAAAGAATTGATTAAAGAAGGCGATTTGACGAAGTACACCGAGTATTATAAAGATGGATCGATTGCACAAACAGGCTTTTTTAAAAATAACCAATTACACGGCCAATGGATCAGTTATGATCAACTAGGGAATAAACGTTCTATGGGTAATTACAAAAATGGCAAAAAGACGTCTAAATGGATCATTTGGTCTAAAACAAATCTAATAGAAGTGGAATATGTCAACAATACAATTACCAAAACTGTGGTATGGGATCGGTCGGATGTCTTGGCGAACGTTGAGTCTTTGACCAATTAAATTTAAATCTTCTTAATTACGTCATAAAATTCTCCTACCAAATCAAATTTGTTGGAGACCATTTCTTTTGTTCGAATCAAAATGTTAAAATAGAGCGTAGTGTTTTTTGGACTCGTTTCTTCCATTCGTGTACGCTCAATTTGACCCTCAATCTTAGCGTCGATTAATTCAAAAATCTTCGATTTATGGACCAAAACTTCTTCAAATTCCTTTAAACTATATTTCTCTGTAAATGCTTCAATTGACTCCTTAAAAATCAACTTCAAATACGTTTGAATTTCGTCCAATTCTTTTATTTGTGAGAGCTTGAGTTTACGATGATTGTTATTGATGTGGTCGCTGCTAATCTTTGTTAAATAATCGAAATCCTCTGCCAAATCCTGAAGATGTCCCAACAGTACAATATAAAATTTACTTGCAGAAACGCTCTTTTCATCAAGATTACGGATAAAATAGAAAATGCTATCGCGAATTTCTTCAATCCCTTGGTTTAATTTGTTTGTTTCTCCTTTGGCTTTATCCAAATGTTTTATTTTATTCTTGGAAAGACCATTAATCATCAATTCATAGATTTTAATTCCTTTGACCACTACAAAGCGAATATTGTCACCACTTTCGTCTATGACTCCCTCATATGAGTTGCTTTCAAAATGTAAGCTTTTCTCTTTTTCAATCAACGCTTTGCTTTTCTTTTTATGACTTATATAGTTTTTACCTATGATCAATAAAATCAAGAACATAATAACAATAATAACCTGAACCCCCCCTACATAAATTAAATAAGTAATTGTTCCACAAACAACAAAGGCACTAAATGCAGTAAAAAACCAACCACCAATGACATTAAGAACTCCAGCGACACGATACACCGCACTATCGGCCCCCCAAGCACGGTCAGCAAGTGAAGAACCCATGGCGACCATAAAAGTCACATAGGTTGTTGATAAAGGTAATTTTAAAGAGGTTGCAAACGATATGAGTACAGCAGCAACCACTAAGTTGATACTTGCACGTAATTTATCAAATGAGGGGCGGTTAGCACCCTTTCCATGGTCTAACGCAGTGGCAAAAGAATGTTCTAAACGACGATTCATGGCTGCTGGAATTATTTTTTTAATCCCTTGATTTGCAAGTATAAAAAAGCGAACTAGAAGCCGTGATAACATATTTGGCTTAAAACGTTCCTTGGTATCAAACTGATTGGAGAGGTCCAATGATGTTTTTACCACTCTTTTTGCTTTGGAAGAGAACCAAAGGGTGACAATCATTACCACTCCAGAAAACAGAAGAAAAAGGGTAGGGGTAGCGACTTTTTGTGTCAGTATTCCCATTCCAAATTCACTGGGCAGGACTCCAGAACTCGACCATGCTTCATAGGATTGGTAAGCAGCTACTGGGACACCAATAAAGTTGACCAAATCATTTCCTGCAAAGGCCAAGGCTAAAGCAAAGGTACCTATTCCAATAATAATTTTATAAATATCCCATTTAAAGACTTTGATGGCAATCAAGGAAAGAACATACCAAAGTAAGAAACTACCTAGGTTGATTATAAGAGGACTAGAATCTATAAAAGCATTGATGGTTTGATCGCCTAAAAATTCAAAGGTCATTCCAGCAAAGGGGGTGCCTTTAATTCCTTTGATCAAAATAAAATTAAAAATACAGGCTAAGGAAACTCCTCCAAAAATAGCATTGATTGCAGGAGACTTTTCTTCAAATTTATTGCTTAGCAATATTCTTGAAACCCATTGAATCAAAGCGCCAATGGTAAATGCGATAAAAACTGAAAGTAAAATTCCTAGAATTATTTGTGTGGCTTTATCCGTATTGATATAGTTACTCAATTCTTGCCAACTTCCTGAATTTTCAGTAATTTTTATTAGTGCCATTACGACAGCCGCTCCCAAAAGCTCAAAAACGATGGAAACTGTTGTTGAAGTTGGCATTCCTAAGGAATTAAAAAAATCAAGAAGGAGGATATCGGTCAGCATGACCGCCATAAAAATAAAGATGATTTCGTCAAAATAAAACTGTTCAGGATTGAAAATTCCCTTCCGAGCCACTTCCATCATTCCACTTGAAAATACCGCACCAAAAGCAATTCCAAGACTTGCAAAAATCATGATATTGCGAAAAGAAATGGCTTTGGAACCTATGGCAGAATTTAAAAAATTGACGGCGTCATTACTGACGCCGACAATTAAATCTCCAATTGCAAGTAATCCCAAAAGAATGATTATGTAAGTGTATAAGTTCTCCATATTAAAAAAGATATCTCAAAAGGAATGCCCTAAATTGGTTAAAATTTTGCTGAATAACCTAAAGTAAATGTTCTTCCTGGATCCAATCTCGAAAAAAGGTAGTCCGTATTACCAAAATAGTCAAATCTACTCTCCCTAGAATCTCCAAGAATATTATCTATTTTTAGACTGATTGTTTGGGAATTATTTTGACCAAATGTTTTCGAAGCGTTAAATTTTAAACTATTGAATGGTACCGTATATACGTCGGGAATGTTTCCAGCTCCAACAATTTGAAGTGTTCTTCCTTGAACGTTATAGTAGATTCCTGCCTCAATATTTTTATTGTAATTGGACCAGATAACACCAGTATTGATAATAAATGGAGATTGCCCTTGCATTTCTCGATATTCATCGATAATTCGATCTGGTTCGGTGGATGTCCTTCCTAAATATTCCTCATCGTTCATTTTTTGTCTCGACCGGATATAAGACGAATTTAAATTCACACTTAATTTCTGAAAGTCGTTACTGATAAGGTCTTTTCGATATTCAAATTCTATCCCATACACTTTGGCTGAATCATTATTTCCTGCAGATAATGTATTTGGTGAATTGAAGTTTGGAATTATAATTTCAATTGGATTATCAAAATTTTTGTAAAAAGCACTTAATGCAAAAATTTGATTTCCATTTCCAAACTTTTCAAAACGCAAATCAAAGTTGTCAATAAAGGTTGGCTTTAGATTTGGATTCCCTAAAAAAGTCCGTTCACTGATTGGGTCATAAATTTGAGCTCCTGAAGTTTCTTTAAAGCTTGGACGTGCTGTAGTTTTCGAATAAGACAATCGTAAGTTGGTATTCTCATCCAATGAATTGATTAGGTTAACTGATGGGTAAATTTTACCAGAGTTAATAAACTCTTCATTTTCATAAATAGTAAAATCAATTGTCTCACCAGTATATCTAGTAATGTATTGTTCGTAGCGAATTCCAACAACTGATTTTAATGAGTTAGTGATTTTCATTTCATTGGAAATATATGCTGCAATTGTACTGCTTTCAGCACTATATTGATTCGTTCTCTGAAAACTTCCAATAGTATAAGTCCCCTTTGGATCGGCTAGGGTCCAGATATTATCTTGTTGTAAAATCTGGTTGGCGTCCCCATTTAAAGTTGAGGTTAACCCTTCAAAACCAAGGGCATAGTTGCTTGTTGTAAAGTCTCTTTGTTTGTTCGCAAAGGCAGCACCAAAACGAACCTTATTGTCAAAGTTTTTTGTTTTGTAGTTGTAATTGAAATTTAGGTTTCCAACTAATGCATCCTCTTCAAGATTTCGCCAAAGACGTGTAGGCCATTGTGTAGTAGATGAATTTAGAAGCAAATTATCACCATTAATCTCGAAGACCGTTTTTCTAAAATCTTTATCGTACACACGAGCAAATGAAGGTGCGATTTTCCATTCAATGGTCAATTTATTTTGACCAATATTATACAAACCTGAAATTGGAATTGAGGTTATATTCCGCTCTGTATGGGTCATTAAGTTTCCGATACCTTGAAAAGGGTTTTCAAGAAATTCTTCAAAACGAACGTCCAAGGCATTGGATTCCCCACTCTTAATGTTCAGTAAAGTAATTTTATGTTTTGTGTTTTTGGTTTTAAACGCTAAACCAAATAAACCACTTGCTAAAGCTTGAACTTGTCCAACTTCACCTTCTTGCGTGGTATTTTGTGCTAACCCACTGGTTTCTTTTAAAATACTCCCGTTGAATGCATTTTCATAATAGTCTGCATCGTATCGATAGTTTAAAGCTGCTATAAAACCAATAGCATTATTTTCTCCAATTCTATATTGGTTGCTAGCCGTAGCACCAATACTGAAATCAGTAAAATTATTGTATCGACTTACTGCCATGGGCTTGCTAAAGGCACTAGTCACGTCAGTTACTTCCTGAGCAACTTCTGGTGTTAAATTTGTTTCCGGTCGAATTATAGGGGTATTAGGACGAAAAGGTAGATCGTTGTATCCATTATCGAACTTAAAAGCATTAAGTGATTCGGTTGCAAGTCCTGGGGCGTCTTGAAAGCTCATGTCCGAATTGTAACCAGAACTCACAGAAATGGTATACTCTGGACGTACTGAAAAATCTTTAAGAATAATGTTCACAACACCGCCAGTAAAATCGGCATTTAAATTGGCACTTGCTGATTTATTAACGATAATATTGTCTAATAAATTGGTGGGAAAAATATCTAATTGCAAGGTGTTTCTGTCTGGATCCAAACCAGGGATTTCAAGTCCTCCCAACAGGGTTTTAGAATAGCGGTCTCCAAGTCCACGGACATAGACGAATTTTCCACCTTGAACGGATACACCAGGAATTCTTTTAATTGCAGAAGCCAAATTACTGTCTCCCGACTTCTTAATGGATTGAGAAGAAAGACCATCAATTAGGTTAATAGATCTCTTTTGAATCGTCAAAACTGCTGCCTCTGTATTGTCACGAGCCGATGTAGTAACGACCACTTCTTCTAAACTATTTGAAACGGGAAGGAGTACAACATTGATGTTTGTTTCATTGTTTGCACCTGCTTGAATATCACTAATGATTTGGGTCCCGTAACCAATAAAAGAGAATTCCAATATATATGTGCCTTCAGTGACCTCAAAAGAAAAATTACCATCAAAATCAGTTGTGCTACCGCTTGAGACGGAGTTATCCGACATGGATTTAAGTACAACATTCGCAAATGGTAAGGGTTCGTTATAATCACCATCGATTACTTTACCTGAAATAATTGATTGTGCTGAAATTACACTACAAAATAATAGTAAAGTTAAATTAATGTATGCTTTCATAATATGAATAAAAAAAAGAAATGTCCCACGAAAGTAGGACATTTTCTTGTTCTAATAAAGTAAATATTCTGTTACTAGTTTTGGTAGTATAAAGTCCAACCAAATACTGATTCGTCAGCACCTGTTCCAGTAACTTGTTCCGCAACAACTTCAGCCCAATCAGAAGCATCAGCAACTGCACCACCAATGATAGCAGTCAAGGTTTCAGTACCAACAAAATCAAATTCGTTGAATAACAATTGATCAACTGCGGTAGCAGTTCCTAGACCAGCATAGGTATCACCATCGATTCCTTCGATAACTTTACCAGCTAAAAAGTTTTTGTAAACAATATTTGAATTTAAACCAGTAGCATCACTTTTCCAGTGACCATAAGGATTACTACTTTCTTGAGGATCGTTTCCGTAAACAGTAACATTTTGTAAAGTGTACTCCCCTTTAACAGCACCGGTAGAATCCTCAGTACCATCAATTTCAAAT
>CBFIJI010000016.1:0-29236 GCA_965662885.1 Flavobacteriaceae bacterium
CTATTGAATTTACACCTAAGGTGGAATACCTTTCAGAAGTCATACTACGTGCCCAGCGCATACAAGCTTTTCAACTTAAACGTATGGCCGATTCTGAAGGAACGACCATCTATGCTGGTAAAAAAAATGAAGTCATTTTGGTAGATCAAACCATGGCAAATCTGGCGACTAACAATGCACGGCAAGTTTACAGTCAAATCCCTGGATTAAACATTTATCAGAATGACGATGCGGGCTTACAACTCCACATTGGTGGACGGGGTTTAGACCCCAACCGAACATCTAACTTCAACACCCGACAAAACAACTACGATATCAGTGCCGATGTTTTGGGCTATCCCGAAAGTTATTACACCCCTCCAGCAGAGGCACTCGCTGAAATACAAATCCTTAGGGGAGCCGCCTCCCTTCAATACGGAACTCAATTTGGGGGTTTGGTAAATTTTATCACCAAAGCTCCACACCCCACAAAACCCCTTGAAGTTGTTAGCCGAAACACCGTAGGGAGTAATGCCTTATACACCAACTTTACCAGCCTAAGTGGGACCAAAAACAAATTGAGTTATTACACATTTGTCAACTATAAAAAAGGGAACGGTTTTCGTGAAAATTCCACTTTTAATGCGACCAATGTATTTACCAATTTGATTTATAAAATTAACGAAACCACCGAAGTCTCCGGGGAATTTACCTATCTCAACTATTTAGCCCAACAAGCGGGAGGCCTTACTGACACTATGTTTGCAGAAGACCCTTTTCAAAGTAATCGGACACGTAATTGGTTTGAATTAAATTGGCTGCTCTATAACATAAAATTTAAAAAGGAATGGAGTGCAAACACCCGATTTAGTCTAAACCTCTTTGGACTAAACGCAACTCGAAAAGCACTTGGTTTTCGATCCAATCGGGTTGACCAAGTGGACCCCATGGAGGAACGCGATTTGATTTCAGGCGATTTTAAAAACATCGGATTGGAATCCCGATTTCTAAATAAATACACCCTTTTTAAGAAAAAGGCAGTGTTCCTTTTAGGAACAAAATGGTACCTCTCCAACAACAGTAGCGAGCAAGGACCTGGATCTTCAGATGCCGCTGCAAATTTTAATTTTCAATACGATCGCTACCCCAACTACACCAATCAATCCCGCTACCGTTATCCCAATTTTAATGCGGCTTTTTTTGGAGAAAATATTTTTTACCTCAATGACAAAATTTCCTTAACTCCAGGTTTTCGATATGAAATTATTCAAACAGAAAGCGATGGTTTTTATAAACAAATCAATTTAGATGCCGCTGGAAACCCCATTCTAAACGAAACTTTTGAAGAACAAGAAGTTAAAAAAAGAGCATTTCTTTTAATGGGACTAGGGGTAAGCTATAAACCCTTGGCGTCTTTAGAAATTTATGGTAACATTTCAGAAAATTACCGTTCCGTAAGCTTTTCAGACATCAGTATTTCCAATCCTGCTTATGCGATCAATCCGAACATTGCTGACGAAAGAGGGACAACCTTGGATGTTGGCTTTCGAGGAAAGATCAAAGAAATTTTCTCCTTCGATGTAAGTGTATTTAATTTAAATTACAACGACCGTATTGGCTTTGTTCAAAAAGTCACGGACTTTGGCAACGTAAAAAGTGAACGGGGTAACGTTGGGGATGCAGTCATTTATGGTCTAGAATCCCTTTTGGATGTTGACCTTAAACGCCTGTTGAATCTCAATGATAAAATCAGTGGGAACTATTTTCTCAACACCTCCTTTATCAATTCCGAATACACCCAATCAGACGTACCAGGAATAGCAGGTAAAGAAGTTGAATTTGTACCTCAAACAAACATAAAAACAGGCCTTCGTTTGGGCTATCAAGATGTTATGTTTAACCTTCAATATTCCTATATCGATCAGCAATATACAGACGCTTCCAATGCCATAGAAAGTAACTTAAGTGGTGTTATTGGTCAAATTCCTGCCTATGCCGTCGTTGATCTTTCTACGGCCTATTTTTTTAAAAATTTCAAAGTCGAGTTAGGGATTAATAATTTACTTAACAACACCTACTTTACACGAAGAGCTACTGGATATCCGGGGCCAGGAATTATTCCATCAGCCCCCCGAACTAGTTATATAACACTGCAACTTAAAATTTAAATGAAAGAAAGAATTTCATCGGATTAACGACATATAAAATAAACATCCATGTGCAACATAAGTGAGATTATCGTTCAAAATAAATACGGACATCTATCTGTGTGTAAATGTGGGGTGTATAATGTTAGTTTTAGAAATATCTTATTTGAATTTGATCAAAAAGAATTGCAAAGTTTACGGGCCTATCTTTTGGCAGTAAATATTGATTATTGGGAGAAAAAAGCCTGTAACGCTTGTTCGCTTCAATGTAGAAGAATTCCCATCCCTACCCAACAAGGAAACTTGATTCTTCTTTTTAATAGCGGCGAATTTACCTCTTTTAAAAACCTTGTTTTTGCCAAAGAGGAAGACACCCACAAACTTCTTTCCTTTAAGGATATCCATAAAAAGTTTTCTTTAAATTAAGAGCAAACACCTTAGGCCAAAATTTCTCCCATTGCGCTATACCTTTTTTATACTTAATGTTTAATTATTGATTAACGCCAATTTAACGTAGTTAATATTTAAGTAATCATCCCTTTACATAAAAACTACTTTTTTTAACACAAGGATAAACAATTGCTAAACCTCAAGTAATTCATTCATTTTTAAAGTTATTTAAACTTACTAAACAGATATTTAATAATCACATGCCCTTGTTTAAGCGCATAAAAACGACTCTTTAAAATGAAAACAAAATTTAAATTAGGTGCAATTTTCATTGTACTTCTTACTCTATCGTCTTGTTACAACGACGAAATTGATCAACTCAATAGTGAATTGGATCTTTTAAATGCCCAAGTGGATGATTTACAGACGCAATTGAATGCATTGGCTAACGTAAATACTGAAATTGCAGCCTTAGAAAACACCCTAACCACATTTACAACGACCTATGAAGTCGATCAAGCGGAAGTAGCGACTCTTCAAACTTTAGTAAATGATTTAAGTACCCTTGCAAACACTCAAGGAGCTGACTTGGATGCAATTGCTGTGGAATTGGAAGAAGTTCAAAGCTTGTTAGAATCAAGTTTGGAGGGGCCAATTGCTTCTTTAGAAGCTTTTTTAGCAAGTTACTATGTCCCTGAAAACTTTTTATTCGAACAAGTTGCTGAAGTTTCCCTAGGAGGTGCGAATGTTACAGAAATCGGTGCTTTTGACAAAGAAACAAATCAATTATTTTTAACAAATCCTGAAACGGGATCTGTCGAAGTGATGGACTTAACAAACCCAAACCAACCAATCCTTAAAGATCCTATTGTTGTTGGGGAACTTCAAAGTGTTGCTGTAAGCCACGGAAAATTAGCGATTGCAGTTGGTGCCGATGATAATGCCACGACAAAAGGGCAAATCATTATTTATAATACTACAGATTTAACAACGCCTTATGCTACTATCGAAGCTGGGTATCTTCCGGATATGGTAAAATTTACTCCTGATGGGAACTATGTACTTTCTGCTGATGAGGGAGAACCTAATGATAATTATGATGTTGATCCTGTTGGGTCTGTAACCATTGTTGATGTGGCTGCCAAAACAGCACAATCCTTAACATTCGAAGCCTTTAATGGTCAAGAAGCTACTTTAGAGCAAGGACACTTTAGAGTATTTGGTCCAAATGCTACTCTTGCACAAGATGTTGAGCCGGAATATATTGCTATTGCTGCCGACTCTAAAACAGCCTATGTTGCACTACAAGAAAACAATGGTCTTGCAGTGGTGGATATCGCTTCAAAAGCAATAACAGGAATTCTACCGCTTGGAGTTAAAGATTATAGCCTTCCAGAAAATAGGATGGATTTTAGTGATCGAGATGGTATTGTTGGTAATCTTACAAACTATAACGTAAAGTCCTATTTTATGCCCGATGCCATTGACATGATGGAAATTAATGGTACAGAATATATCTTCTCTGCGAATGAAGGAGATGCAAGAGACTATGACGGATACAGCGAAGAAGATCGTGTTGATGATTTAACGCTTGATCCAACTGTTTACCCCAATGCAGCAACACTTCAATTGGATGAAAATTTAGGACGTTTAAAAACGACAACCGCTTATGGTGATTTGGATGGTGATGGCGACGTAGATCAAATCTTTGGTTATGGTGCTCGTTCTTTCTCTATTTGGGGAACAGACGGTTCTTTGGTTTACGACAGTAAAAACATGTTAACGACTTTAACCCTTGGATTTGGATCTTATCCTGACGGAAGAAGTGATGATAAAGGAAGTGAACCCGAGTCCATAGTTGCCTTTAAATCCAATGGTAACGCATATATCGCTGTGGGTCTTGAGCGTAGTGGTGATGTATTGATTTTTGATGTTAACACACCTACAGCACCGGTTTTTATCCAGCGACTTCAAAACTTTTCACCAGAAGGTTTAGTCATTGTTAAAGCACAAGATAGTCCCTCAGGAAAAACCTTATTGATCGTAGCTAACGAGTATCCTGATGGCGCACCTGTTAGTATATATTCTAAATAATTAAGAGCATATTATACCATTTTATTAAAATAGCAGCGCTCAAAAGAGCGCTGTTTTTTTATACCTTGTTTTTCGTAATACTTCCAATAGCGTTGATTTCCCATATAGCGGTTAGGTAAACAAAATACCTTTTGTTGATTATCAGCCACCTCTCCATTTATGACCTGCCATAATGTCTATTATAGTCGGTAAAATTTCACATAAATTTTAAAACAAAGCCCTATTATTTTTAAAAGCTCATAATTAATGGTAAATTCCCATAAACCAAACAAAGACAAACGAATGAAAAAGTATTTACTATTATTATTGGTAATATCTACTTTTTTGGGCTATTCTCAAGATAGCTTTAGAAAGTTGACCCGAAATGGGGAACGTGCTCTTAAAAAAGGGGATTTTGTTACAGCAAGTATAAAAGGCTCTCAAGCCCTACTCCAAAAGTCCAATTTTAAACGATCTATCGCCCTTTTTGAAAACGCCATCAAAGTAGTTTATAAATCCAATCAAGTCAAAATTGACCGTATTGAAGCGCAAGCATTTCCGTATAAAGATTTTAATTCTGTAGGGCAAATCCAGCAAATGATCGGACTTTACAAACAATTACAACAAGTTCGTGATGCTGCTTCCATTATTGGGAAGGTGAGTTTTAAAACCATTAAAAACCCAATGGATTACGGTCGTGAATACACCCTAGATATTCAAAATTTGGAAAAGCGCCTAGGGGAATATAAAGTATTGGCTGCAGAGGACTTTTATGTATTGGGAACCAACCAATTTACTGTAGCAAAAACCAAAGAACAATTTTTAGAGGCCAGTAATAATTTTAAAAGAATCAAAGATTTTGTGGTCGGCTACAAAGACGCTTTGGCCTTAGAGCAGGAGTCCATCGGTATTTATAATCAAATGTCGGCAGAACAATTGTACAATGAGGGAAGCGATATCTACAATAGTGCTGGGTATAAAAAAGACTATCAACGGGCGTATTATGTATTTATTCAGATTGAAAAATTCATTCCTAACTTTAAAAATACCAACGAGTTAATTGCATCCTGTATTGACTTGGGCACCTACAAAGTAGCCTTTGTGCCCATTTCAAAAGCGGAACGCTTTGCTTATGAATTAAAACAACTCTATGATCAAGCAAGAGGTCATGCGCGAAGTTTGGCTTTTGTGGAGGTTGTAGATATCAATGTGGATGGTGTTACGAATTTAGAGGTTTTAACACGGTATCTAAAATCAAGTAGTCGAACCAAGGGCATTGACCATCTTTATAAATTCACCATGGATGATTTTAAAGTCTTTTTTGTAAATAGAAGGGAAACCGTTACCCAAGAGAAAACCAAAAAAATTAGAAAAAATAAAGTAGAAACGACCATCTCGGGAAGTTTTACCAAGGTCAGAGTTGATTCGAGAGCCCTTGCAAATGCCTATCTAGAAGTGGTTGATTTTAATACCTCCAACACCCTAGCACTTGTTAACCTTTCGGATAATATTGTGGAATCTTCTCAGTATTGGATTTTTAATGAAGGGAATATTGATGCCTTTGTTAATTGGAAACACACCGTTCCTTTAGTGACCGATGAAGACCGTATTATTCAAAAAAACACCAACAATGCAGCCTTTCGAATTCAAGACATCATGAAAATGAGAATTACAGAAAAACAATTGGAGCTTTATAACTAAATAAAGTGAAGGGGGGTAACTTTTGCTTTATACCTTTGGTTTTTGAATTTATGATATGACAAAAGAAAGCCCTTTTAAAAACCTTTTAGAGCTTAATATTGCGGTCTTATTGATCAGTACTTCTGGAGCATTAGGGCGCTATATTGATCTTCCTGTTCCAGTGGTTACGGGGCTTCGAGCCTTTATTGCTGTTTTATTACTGCTGGCGTTTTGTCTTTGGAAAAAAAGTAATTTTAAAATTAAAGCTAAGGACCGAATGGCTTTGGTGGGAAGTGGTATCCTGATGGCAGCCCATTGGATTACCTATTTCTATGCCTTAAAATATTCCAACGTGGCGATAGGGATGTTGTCCCTATTTACCTATCCCGTCATTACGGTCTTGCTAGAACCGTTGCTTTTAAAAACAAAATTTGAAAAAAGCAATCTGTTTTTAGGGGGGCTAGTGGTTTTGGGCATCTACTTTTTAGTTCCCAATTTTGACGTAGAAAGTACTTATATCAAAGCAATAGGTTTTGGAGTCCTTTCGGCCTTTTGCTATGCTTTACGAAATATCATTATGAAAGCAAAAGTGTCGGAATACCAAAGTTCAGTTTTGATGTTCTATCAACTCACAGTCATCGTATTTTTGATGTTTCCTTTCTTTTTTATTTTAGACACCTCAGGCGTAAAAGCGGCCCTTCCAGCAACTTTAATTTTAGGGATCGTAACAACGGCTATTGGACACACCTTTTTTGTGTATAGTCTAAACAACTTTTCTACGGCAACAGCAAGCATTATTGGAAGTACACAACCTGTTTATGGGATTCTTATCGGCTTTTTGTTTTTGCAAGAAGTTCCAGGATGGTCTACCCTTTTTGGGGGACTCTTAATTCTCTCTTCAGTAGTCATAGAAAGTATTCGAACATTAAAAAAACCACCAAAAAAAGCCACTTAGATCAGGCTGCTTTGGGCTATAAAAAAAGCGGTTTTTGTTCCATTTATTTCTTTTGAACGAAACAGCATCTATTTCCGTAGCTTTGTTTCCAAAATTAAGAACTATGGATTTTAAAATAGGAGAGGAGGTCAATTTGACCATACTAAGAAGAACTCCGATGGGTTTTGTGGTGGAAATCAATGAGGAGGAAGAGGGACTCTTACACCACAATGAAATCTATCAACCCATTGAACAGGGTATGGAAATTCAAGGCTATATTAAAAATATTCGAGAAGATGATAAAATTGATGTTTCCCTTCGTCCTCAAGGTTTTCGAAAGGTCATCGATCAGGATTGTGAATTAATCTTGGAACAGCTTCAAATCAACGGCTCCCTATTTTTAACCGATAAAAGTCCGGCTGACTTGATTGTCTCCCAACTTCAAATGAGTAAAAAATCCTTTAAAAAAGCGATTGGAGTGCTTTACAAACAAAAGAAAATACGTTTAGAAACCGACCGCATAGTGTTGGTTAAAAAACAGTAGTTGAACAAAGCAATAGAACGCTTGCGATTCTAATCCATTTATTGATATACCCGTATATAGTCTATCTCCATAGCACTTGATGTGAACTCAGGATCAACAAAATTACCTGTGAATTGTCCACCCATGGCGACGTTTAGAATGATAAAAAACTGTTTATTAAAAGGCATTCCCGTGTTGATAACAAAGGTGTGAAACAATACGTCATCCACATAGAATTCTAGACTTGTGGGGGTCCAAGTCACGCTATAGACATGATATTCCGCTGCTTCATTTTCGATTTGAAGTTCATTACTCATATAATAATGATCACCATTACTGTTGGGTAAATGCACCGCTGCAGAGACAATTCCTGGATCTTTATTCCCGTGTTCCATCAAATCGACTTCACCACAAGCGGGCCATCCAACTATATCAATATTCTCTCCCAACATCCAAATGGCAGGCCAAGTACCTTGACCTACAGGAAGTTTAGCACGTGCTTCAAGTCGACCATACTTAAAAGTGAACAGATCTTTGGTAATCATTCTAGCAGAAGTGTACAATTTTCCATCGTAATTTTCACGAAGGGCAACAATTTTTAAACTACCATTATCCACATAAGAGTTCTCTTCGCGGTCTGTATAATGTTGAAATTCATTATTCCACCAACTGCCATTGTTAGGGCCTACAGTTTCGTGAAACCAATTGTTTGGGTCTGGTCGTCCGTCCGTGTCAAATTCATCGGCCCAAACCAAGGTTGAAAAATCTCCATTGGCACTAGTGGTTACCCCCAAAGAATTGGATGGAGCATCCAAGTCAGGTGTAGTAGGGTCCGTAGTTGTGTCTGGATCCCCA
Source organism: Flavobacteriaceae bacterium (assembly GCA_965662885.1). Classification (GTDB taxonomy): domain Bacteria; phylum Bacteroidota; class Bacteroidia; order Flavobacteriales; family Flavobacteriaceae; genus CBFIJI01. The sequence continues at coordinate 8,582 of CBFIJI010000016.1, forward strand.
GCAGTATTTGGACCTTCAACTTCAGTGCTACAAGCAAATATAAAACAAAGGAAAAAGAGTGCTAAATAACGTTTCATTTACAATTATAGTTAGTGGTTTTGTAATACAAAATTAAAAATAATGAATTCTTTTCCAGAAAGGCTATTAAACAAGGGGTTTTTCTAATTCTTTTTTCTGAAGCAGTAGACGAATCAAAGAAAATGCGGCAAGAATCACGATAAACAAGGCTGGGAAGCCACCTAAAATACAAAGCATGCGAATCCCGTCAACACCGGCGCTAGACAACATAATATAGGTGATCGTTCCAATCAATATTCCCCAAATAATTTTGATATATGCGGGGGGTTCCGCGTTGGAACCTTTGGGCAGCTTTGAAGAAATTGAACTCATTGCCGAAATATTGGAGTCCGCAGCAGTTACATAAGACAAAAATACCAACACCAAGGTTAGTCCACTTAAAAGTATCCCCCAGGGATAACTTCCCAAAAGACGATACATCACAACTTCCTCTCCTTTATTTTCCATTAAAAAATATAAGGCATTGTTAAGCAGCTCATTAAGGTGTAGGGTACTCCCCCCAAAAATGATCATCCAAAGTATGCCAAATAACGATGGCGCAATCAAATTAAAGTTGATGAATTGCCGAACGGTATAGCCGCGAGCAATACGCCCTAAAAAAAGTGAGGTTACTGGAGCCCAAGCAAACCAATTGGCCAGATAAAACAAACTCCAATCTTCCATCCAAGTAGGGTCTAAAACAGTGCCGTAATTGATACTTCGTGGAATAAAATGAACAGCATAATCCTTTAAGCCTTGCCAACCTAGATCAAGTACTTCCAAAGGATAGCCCCATAAAAAAACATAAATAGCCACCAAAATAAACCCGATGATATTGATGGTGGATAGTAATTTGATTCCTTTTTGTAAACCTGTGATTGCGGAAAGAATAAACGCAGCAATTACCAAAAATCCAACAACCAAAATATAAAAATTACTTTTCTCTATTCCGAAAAGCGCTTCCATTCCTCCAATAATAGCTAATATTCCCGACCCTAGGGAAGCCGACATCCCTAGAACAAGGGCATAAAGGCAAATAATATCAAACACATCATTCCAACTTTTACTGTTTTTTCCTCGAGTCAACGGGTAAATTAAAGTACCAATTTTAAACGGTTGTTTTAGGTTGTAATACACCAATCCAAAGACCAATCCACAAACACAATAAATGCCGTAGGGGGTAAATGACCAATGCATAAAAAGTGTAGACATTGCAAAGTGAAGTGCTTCGGGGGAACTTCCCGAAAAAGCATCATTTACGGGTGGGCTGAAATAATGATAAAGGGGTTCTGCACAACCCCAAAAAAGAATCCCTGTAGCAATGGTGGTACACACACTAATGGCAAACCAACGCCATTTATTTAAAAGGGGTACGGCTGATGCTCCTCCAATTTTAATCTTTGAAAGAGGGGAAAAATATACGACCCCCAAAAGGACTAAAAAAAGAAAAGTACTGTAGGAAAACAGCCAGCCAAACTCCCGCAACACCCATGCGTTTGCGTGGGTCACTAAACGCATAAACAAGCGCTCATCAATAAGATTAAAACTAAGAGTTACAACCAATAAAACGAAGGGGGTAAAAAAGACCCAGCGGTTAAGCGACACTGTTTTTTTCATGAATTTTAAGATACAATTTTCTGTTTAAAAACAGGGAAATTAAAGTATTCCTTACCTCTTTAATCAATTTATTAATTAAATTCAATGAATAACTAAATAAATATAATGAAACAAGAATGGAGCTATTTATTGGGCGATGACACGATAACCATCGTCAATAATCTGTTTAAAGAGCAAATTTATTTTAATGGGAAATTGATGAAAGAAAATGCTTCCTTTATCCCTTCATTGTCCTCTGCGCTCAAGACCACTTTAACCACCACTCAAGGCGAAAAGAAAGAATTGGATGTTCTCCTTAAAGCAGGATTTTATGCCGTTAATTGTTCGGCTACTTTGGATGGAAAAGCGATTGAACTGGATGGAACAAAAGCGCAACCTACTTTTAAAGCAAAGCTGGGTTTTATTTTAAACATTATATTGAGTTCGCTGCTAGGAGGGGCCATTGCCTACTACATCGTTACCTATTTTTAAATCAGCGATTCACACCATTATTGCATGAATAAAACGACTTATTTTAAAATATCCGTACCCAAGAGTTCGCCATTTTTATTGAAATACCACGCCCTATTTTTAGCCATTTTAATGCCATTGACTAGGCCTTCATCACTTAATAGAATGTATTCGCCATCGTTTTTGGCTTCCTCATGAAAAAATTGGTAGGCTTGAAGCGCAAACGTTTCTGGATTAAAATAGAAATACCATGTATCTTTTCCAACCTCCTCCGTATAGTTCACTTTTAAAACAAGGGCTTTTTTCCCCATAAAGTTTTTGATTTGAACTAGGGGGTCGATTAGTGTCCCTGGATCTTTCAATTTCATAGGGAGTCCCAAGAGGTAGGTGTAATAATCTCTATCCCAAAGGACACTTTCACAACTCAAACGGTTTCTTTTCTTCGTTATTTCATCAAAATTTTTGGATCCGTTAAATAAAAACATACACTCCCCTTTATTCCATGTTTTTTCAATCGTATCCCCGTTCTGATAATGGGTACCCTTATAATACTGTCGGGAAAAGTCCAAACGAATTTCAGAGATGCGTTCGTGTCCATCTGGATCTTGCATTACCATAGTAAAAAGGCCTTTGAATTGTTTCCATGCTCCTGAAGGGTCATGGTAGGCGATACTTTTGTCCAGCAATTCTGCTGCGGTGAGTTCTTGAGCTACAGTATTAAAGCTAATACCGACACTAAAAAGAAGGAAAACAAAAGGTTTCATAATTGGGGATTTTCAAATGGATTATTATATTTATAAAACTACTACTTTTTTAACAAAAATATTTTTTGATTTTCCCCGTCAAAGATGAATGTAAATAGAAAGACTCCTGAATAATGAACGTTTTCTTCGGTGAAACTTATTTATTTTTTGTTTCTTGAATAAATAAAAACCAATTGTATGCCTTTAGTCATAATTACCCTAGGAATTTTACTGCTTTTTTTCTTAATTATTGTACTGCGCTTTAATGCTTTTATCGCCTTTATCGTAGTTTCTCTATCTGTAGGAATCGCACAAGGAATGGAATTAAATGCCGTGGTAAGTTCCATTGAAAAAGGAATAGGAAATACCCTTGGATTTTTAGTCATGATTTTAGGCTTGGGAGCCATGTTGGGAAAACAAGTTGCCGACAGTGGTGCAGCACAACAAATCACCAATCGGATGATTGAAATATTTGGTGTTAAAAACACCCGTTGGGCAGTGATGCTTACGGGGTTTATTGTAGGGGTTACTATGTTTTATTCTGTAGGCTTTGTGATTTTAGTTCCCTTGGTTTTTACGGTAGCAGTTGCAACAGGTCTTCCCTTAATATCCATCGGCCTCCCCATGTTAGCGGCCCTTTCGGTTACTCATGGATTTTTACCTCCCCATCCAGCACCCACCGCACTTGCTGTGATGTTTGAAGCTGACATGGGAAAAACACTTCTCTATGGAATCGTAGTGGCCATTCCTGCCATTCTTATTTCTGGTCCAGTCTTGACTCGCTTTGTCAAAAAAGTAGATGCCCAGCCCCTCAAAGAATTTATGGCGGTCAAACAATTTAAAAAAGAAGAACTTCCTGGCTTGGGAATCAGTTTATTAACGGCCTTGCTTCCCGTTGTTTTGATTGGATTTTCCACCCTAATTTTATTGGTAATTCCGGAAGAAAGCAGCGCTTATAATCTTGTCAAATTTATGGGAAATCCTGTCATTGCCTTGTTACTGGCGGTTCTGTTTAGCTGCTATTCTTTAGGCGTTGCACAGGGGGTAGAACTAAAACAGGTCATGGCAACGTTTGCCAGTTCCATTTCTGGAATTACAATGGTACTATTGATTATTGCTGGAGCAGGTGCCTTAAAGCAAATTTTAATTGACAGTGGAGTGGGAGACTATATTGGAAGTCTTTTGGCCATTACGACCCTTTCCCCGCTCGTTATTGCTTGGCTTATTGCCACCTTAATCCGTGTTTCGGTGGGCTCTGCGACTGTAGCGGGCTTGACCACTGCAGGGATTGTACTGCCATTAGTTCAAACCACAGGGGTGAGTCCTGAAATGATGGTCTTGGCCATTGGCTCAGGAAGTCTGATGCTCTCTCATGTCAATGACAGTGGTTTTTGGTTATTTAAAGAATATTTTAACCTCAGCGTTAAAGACACCCTAGCCACTTGGACGGTGATGGAAACTTCCATCGGTATTAGCGGTCTAATAGGCGTATTAATTTTAAACTCTTTCCTTTAATCCTATGACAACAAAAGTCTCTGAAACAATAAAACAACTTGGCTTGGAATTACCTCCAGCACCAAAACCTGTTGGGGTCTATCGACCCACCTTAGTGGTAGATCATTTTCTTTATATTTCTGGACAAGGTCCGATGCAGTCGGATGGGACTTTGATCACAGGAAAAGTTGGAGGAAGTCTCGACAAAGACCAAGGGAAAGCGGCGGCACGCCAAGTAGGTTTGACCATGCTGTCCACCATCATTACTAATTTTGGAGCTATCGACCGTGTCAAGCGGGTGGTCAAAGTCTTAGGGATGGTCAATGCAACTCCTGAATTTGAAGAACACCCCTATGTCATCAACGGTTTTAGTGAGTTGATGCGTGATGTTTTTGGTGCGGAAATGGGCATTGGTGTTCGCAGTGCTGTTGGTATGAACCTCCCTCAAAACATTGCAGTAGAAATTGAAGCCCATTTTGAATTGCACCGCTAATTAAGGCATTAAATAATGATTGAAGAACAACAAGACCATTGGTATAAAGTTAAAAATGAAAATGATTTAAAGACCCCAGGGCTATTGGTGTTTCCCGACCGTGTGCGCCATAATATCAAGTCAATGATTGCCGTTTCAGGCGATGTCAATCGACTTTGGCCACATATCAAAACCCATAAAATGCCAGCTGTTATACAACTGCAAATAGAACAAGGGATTCGTCGTTTTAAATGTGCTACTTTGGGGGAAGTGCAGCTTTTAGTGGACTGTGGGGCAGCGCATATTTTATTTGCCATGCAGCCCAGTAAAGACAAACTCCTTCATCTTATGGAACTGCAAAAGCAGCATCCAGAAATTGCCTTTTCGACTCTAGTCGATAACATCCACTCTTTAGAACTCTTTGGCGAATTAGCCACAAAACACAGCCAACAACTATCGCTTTGGATGGATTTAAACCTTGGAATGAACCGTACAGGGATTATTCCAGGACCCGAAGCCGTTGAGCTTTACCAACGTATGGAAAAACATCCTTGGCTCAAGCCACAAGGTTTTCATGCGTATGACGGACATATTCGTCCGCCTAATTTAGAAGAACGTATTGAAAAATGCAATACGGCTTTTCAAGCTGCAGAACAATTAAAAACGAGTATTGAAGCAGTGGGGGGAAATGTACCCGACATCATTGCGGGAGGCTCACCCACTTTTTATCCACATGCGTTGCGGGGGTCCACATTTTTAAGTCCTGGAACGACGCTATTGTGGGATGCTGGTTATTCTCGTATTTGGCAAGAATCTCCATTTTTAACCGCTGCTGTTTTGACCACTCGAGTCCTAAGTAAACCTGCAGAAAACCTCTTGTGTTTTGATTTGGGTCATAAAGCTATTGCACCCGAAATGCCGCTTCCACGGGCCATCATTATGGGCTTAGAAGACGCTGTTCATCGGGGTCAAAGTGAAGAACACCTAATTGTTGAAACGCCTTTAGCCAATCAATATCAAGTAGGCGACCTATGTTATGCCTTACCCTATCATATATGCCCAACAGTAGTAAAATACAATAAAGCGCTTACCGTTGTTGAGGGAATGCCTGCCGAGTATTGGGAAATTAAAGCACGAAATTATATCCTCTAAGCCTACAACTATGAAATTTATCTTTGATGCTCATTTAGACCTTTCGATGAATGCATTGGAATGGAATCGTGATCTAACACAAAGTGTGAAAGCGATTAATCAAGCAGAGTTAACGATGACCGATAAGCCCGATCGGGGAAAAGCAACAGTTTCTTTAGAGGCAATGCGTAAAGGGAATATTGGCTTATGTATGGCCACACAAATTGCACGTTATGTAAAGCCAGAGAATCCCTTACCGGGCTGGAATTCTCCTGCGCAAGCTTGGGCGCAAACCCAAGGGCAAATGGCGTGGTATTTTGCGATGGAAACTGCTGGAGAAATGGTTCAAATTACCGATGCAAAAGCCCTTCAAGACCACTTAGATTGCTGGGAAAATTCCGCTAAAAAAAAACCTATCGGTTATATTCTTAGCCTAGAGGGTGCTGATTCCATCATATCTATGGACTATTTAAACCTCGCCTATGAACAAGGACTTAGAGCGATTGGTCCAGCGCATTACGGTCCAGGAACTTATGCATTTGGCACGAATTCCAAAGGAGGTATTGGAAAAAAAGGAAAACGACTGCTACAAGAAATCGAAGCCTTGGACATGATTTTAGATATGACCCATTTGTGTGACCAAAGTTTTTGGGAAACCTTGGACAACTACAACGGGAAAATTTGGGCCAGCCATAGTAACTGTAGGACGCTAGTTCCCAACAACCGCCAATTTTCTGACGAACAAATTAAGGTTTTAATCGAACGAGGGGCGGTTATTGGGATGGCCTTGGATGCTTGGATGATGCTTCCCAATTGGAAACGGGGGGTTACCACCCCTAAAGAAAGTGGCTTGGTTTTGGAAACCATTGTGGACCATATAGATCATATCTGTCAATTAAGTGGTAATGCAACTCATGTGGGTTTGGGCACTGATCTTGACGGGGGTTTTGGGAAAGAACAGTGCCCCTATGATTTAGAAACCATTGCTGATTTGCAAAAACTAGATCATTTATTGGCCAAAAGAGGTTATTCGGAAGCGGATATCAAAAAAATATTTAATGAAAACTTTATCAATTTTTTATTAAAGGCATTGCCTTAAACCTATCTATATTGTTTTATGCAACTTAAAAAAATCAATCTCCAGCAAAAATTTAATCTCTTTAACGATCATTGGAGTCCCAAAATTGTAGGCGATTTAAACGGGCAACAGGTCAAGTTAGCAAAAGTAAAGGGCGAATTTGTATGGCACAATCACGCCGAAGAAGACGAGCTTTTTTTTGTTATTAAAGGGACCTTAGCCATTGAATTTGAAACGGAAACCATCACTCTAAAGGAAGGGGAACTCTTGATTGTCCCTAAAGGAGTGGAACACCGCCCCGTTGCAAAAGAAGAGGTATGGCTTCTTTTATTTGAACCTGCATCTACCAAACATACAGGAGATACCACAAGTCAACTTACTCAAGAGATACTCGATCGGATTTAAGCTTTTTGATCCTTTGCTCGCTTAAAATAAAAGCGGTTAATTTGCCGAACTTTAGCCATCGAGCAATGCACTATATTATACTTCAACATCCGGGTCATAACCGGGTGTATTTCAATACGGCCGATATTTTAGCCCTGGCAGAACTGAGAATTGCCTTAAAAAAACAGGCCATTACTTCGGAAGTACCGTCAATTATTATCCTTGAAGACATCCGGTACATTTCCTTTAAAACAGAAATAGCTTTGACGGAAAGCGACCTAAAGTTAGTTTCCAGACTTTCTTTTGTCTTTGCACTTTTTGTTATGGAAAAACAGCAGGATACCACTTTTTTACGTCCACTTAAAATGGATCGCCATGAGTATATGGACAACAAGATTAGTGCACTATTGAAATATCAAGGGAAAACGAATGAACTGTTTACCAAAATGATGCTGAATGTTGCGCTGCTTTCCAGTGGTTTTGATGCTTCAGAAAATATTCAGTTACTCGATCCAGTTGCTGGGAAGGGGACAAGTTTATTTGAAGCAACCGTTTACGGTTATGATGCTTATGGCATTGAAATTGAACCCAAACCGGTGCAAGAAGCCGCCTTGTTTTTTAAAAAATATTTAGAAAAAGAACGTTTAAAACACCGAAGGGTCCAAAGGCAACTTTATGGAAGCAACAAAACAGAGGCCATTACTATTCAAGAGTTTACCTATGCTAAAAATAAAGACGCTTTTAAAAAAGAGGAAGGCTTAAAAAGCTTAGGATTTGTAAATGGCAATGCGCGCGATGCGTTTAATTATTTTAAAAAAGAGCGTTTTCACTTGATTGTAGGAGACTTACCTTATGGAATTTCTCACGGGCATAGTGCTTCCAGCACATACTCGTCAAAAACACGAAACCCCTCCGCTTTTTTGGAGGAGTGTCTCCCCCACTGGTATAGGACTTTAAAAACAAAAGGATGTATCGTTATGGCATGGAATGCTTTTACGATTCCTAGAACACAATTGGCAGTGCTATTTACCGCTAATGGTTTTGATGTTTTATCGGAAGCGCCTTATGATTCCTTTGAACATCGGGTGGATCAATCCATCAAAAGGGATATTATCGTGGCCATAAAAAAATAACATTTTTAGAGGGCTTTCCCATTTGCGACTTATCATTAAAATGAGTATCTTATAAGTAAACTTTATTTATGCTCGTTAAAGCTCAACTTCTCGTTGTCGAAAAAAAAACATTGTCTAGATACAATTCCGAAAAATTATCCTACGATTGGACGACTTCATTGGAACATAAAATTGTACAAACAGTCCGGGTCAATACGGTGGTTTTTGTCACTAGTTTGTCTTGGAAATCCTATCATTTATCTCTTGTTGACTACCAATCGGGTCAACTTTTGTGGACGGTAAAGGCTGCTCCGGCATCGCAGATAATCCTTCATAATAAAGCCCTTTATTTTTTGGATGCTTCTTATAAAGTCAATGGACTTTCTATGGAAACAGGGGCGGAATTATTTAAAGTAAAATCTACGTTCCGATGGTCGTTACCGCAACTGGCCTTGATCAATGATAAGTTGTACCTCTATTCCAAAAAGCAACAAGCAGTTGTTGATTTTAAAAATGGAACACTCACTAAAGCCAGAACCCCACAGGGTTTGGACTTTAAAAATATAATCACCATTGTAGATGAACAGCAGATAAATTTACACTCCATCAAAAAAGGAGGAGGCGATGCTAGTTTTGCAACTCTTGGTATGATGGGTGCTGCTGGGGGTGGAGACTTTGGCGGAGGTGGAGACTTCGGTTAAGTCCTTTTAAAATAAATGGAAAGCCGTCTGTTGTATGTTTTTTAAAGCGTGACTTCTTGTCGCGATAATTCAAGTGCCGATTCGTATTCTTTTTGAATGTCTTTTAACTGGCGGGTGTACATGTTTAAGTATAATTTAGCTTGAGAAATCAAGCCATAAAACTCATTGGAAAAATAATAGGTTGTGTTGAATTTGAATTTATCCAAGCTACGTGTTCCGTAAAATTCACCGTCGTAGGAATTGTAATTAAATCGGATACGGAATTCATCGAGAAGATCATTCCTAAACCGAACATTAAAGGTGTCAATTTCCAAAGAGGTCGCAAAATTTCGATCCCTTTGGTGGTTATACATTTCCAATAATTTGATTTTTAAATCATTATTTTCGATCAATTCAAACGAGCCAGTTGCAATCAACTGATTATAAATTCCATCTTTAGGAAAAAAAGAAATGCCCACTTCAATATCAATAAGTTTGTTGATGACATCAATATTGGAATAAAGGGAATGCCCTTGGTCAATATCGTTTTGAATTTCTGAGATTAACTCTTCAGAAGTGTATAAGATTTTTAGTAAACTTTTGATTTGATCGATGTCTTGCTCCAAGGTTTTGACCAAATCCAATACCAATTCATTTTTATCGGATTCATTTCGATCTTCAATACGGATCTCTTCCAAATAAAAGGAAAGAAAAACACTAGAGAAAATTACAAGTCCCTCCAAGAGGTATTTCTTTATTTCCGAAAATTTCATTGGTTTAATTTAGTCTTTAAATATAGTCTTAAATTTTAGATTGATAAAATTAAAGCAGACATGTACACATAAGAACCACGTTGGATAAACCTTTATGATCGCTATAGGTTTCCTTCAATTTCTTTATTTTTGCAGATGAATGCTCAATATTTTAAAATGAAAAAGACGTTTTTAATCTTTTTTGGAATTTTCCTTTTTTCTTGTGAGAAACAAAAGGACTGTATTATTATTACTCAAAAAAGAATTATTGGCGAGCAATATTACTTTTTCTTTGAAAATGAAAATGCCTTTCAACAAGCAGGACAAAACAATAATAACCCAAGTATTCCCGATACAGAAGGCTCGGGGGTCGTAACCCCAGAAGTTTATGATACCTATCAAATCGGGGACGAATATTGTTATTAATAGCTGTTGCTTGATAAATACCCCTTTATAATAGTCCTATCCACGTCAGGGCGATGATTTCCTCGTTCAAATTTAGTGAATACGCAGTGTAACCTATAATCAGTCTGCTGACTTTTACCACAGTTTTTACAACGATAGCGTTGTTTTCCTATTGCTTTTTCGACACCACTTTTCTAACAAATACTGCTACAATACTTACCGTCTACTTTTTTGTTGTCAGAATCATTATGTGACCCAAAATGTGTCAATTCAAAAATAACTAAGAAATAACGGGGATATTTGGCGTAAAAAAACCCCCGAGTTCCTCGGAGGTTTTTGGATTTACTCAGTTAAAATGGCGCTTTTGAGGGGGTCTTTTTTAACGTTTAGCGCCCTCCTTCTCGGTTGGGTGCTCTTTGTTTGGGCCAAGTTCGGACCTTACCTGTTCTTGGGTTAAGGGGCATCACCCGTTGTACTCTAGATGTTTTTTTGGGATCTTCGCTTGCCTTATAGGCTAGAATGGCTGTTAAAATAGCGTTGGAACGCAGATCATCAAAAATAATTTTGTCGTAAGTATCTCGATTGGTGTGCCAGGTATAATCCCAATAGGACCAGTTAAGAGCACTTAAATTAAACCCGGGAACACCTGCCGCTAGGAAGGAAGCGTGGTCGGTTCCACCCCCACTGGGCATTCCAGGAAAATCGGTTTCAATTTCGTCGCTGATGGTATTGGGTACGGGATTTAACCATCGACTGATATAGTCATAGGCGTTTAAAAATCCGGAGCCTGAAATTCTGACCACTCTTCCAGTTCCGTTATCTTGATTAAAAACGGCTTGGATGTTTGGGAGCATTTCTGGATGATCTTCTACAAAGGCTCTGGAGCCATTTAATCCTTGTTCTTCACTTCCCCAATGGCCTACAATAATGGTGCGTTTGGGATTGGGATAGTTCTTTTTTAATAGACGCATGGCTTCCATCATGACTAAGGTTCCAGTGCCGTTATCGGTGGCTCCAGTTCCGCCATCCCACGAATCAAAATGGGCCGATAAAACAACATATTCATCAGGAAGTTCCGTTCCTTCGATACGACCAATGGTGTTAAAAGTGGGGACACGCCCCAATTCTTTGGATTCAGCGACAATCCGAATGTTGGGTTGCTGTCCGCTTTCTACCAAACGATAAACCATGGCATAGTCTTCCATCCCCAAATCAACGGTGGGAATGCTTTTGGTTCGGGCACTAAAGACTTTATTGACACCAAAGCCTCTGGACCAATAGCTAGAAATAATTCCTGCTGCGCCAGCTGCTTCTAAAGCAGGAATGAGGGTTCTGGAACTATAGCCTGTTTTATTGAGGTTAGCTCGCCAAGCGTCTTGCTGTACTTTTCGTGCCTCTTTCATTTTGTTAAAGGAAGCTTCTGTAGCAAATTCTTCCCAATTATAATCAGGACGGCCCGTCATTTGTTTCATAGAAACCATGACGTGTTTTCCAACTACAGTGGGTAACCATGCTTTAAATGCGTCTATATCTTTAAATGCTGGAATCACGATAACTTCAGCGGTCACCCCTTCATGGGTAGTACTTGGGTTCCAAGCCAATTGTCGCCCCTCAAGGGTTTGCAACCGTGGGCTTAACAGGTCGATATGGGAAATTCCTCGTTCCCAACCCCGCCAAGTGCCCCAAGTTTCGTTGGTAGCAGTAATGCCCCATTTGGAATAGGTGGTTACAGCCCAATCATGGGCTTTTTTCATTTGTGGTGTTCCGACTAAACGGGGGCCAATAACATCCAAAAGTTCGTGTGCAAGGAGTTCTAAATGGGAATTGTTTTCGGCTTCTTCAATGATTTTTTCTACAATGGCGTCACCCTTTTGTGCGTAAAAGGACGTGGACAGCATTATAAACAGACAGAGAAGTATAGGGATTCTTTTTGTTTTCATAAAAATAGTTTAACAAGTGAATATTACAAACCTACAAAAAAGGAAGGGGTATTGCTTATGCTTGATTTAAAATGATTTGACCTACAAGAACCAACAAGGGAGGTAAAATTTCATTACTGATTAATTAAGATCTCGCGGAATTTTCCCAATGCCTAAAAAATGCTTAAATTAAAAATCTAACCAAATTAAAAAAAGTAGATCATGAGTGAGCTAATTCTAAAAAACCTTGTAAAAACATATCCTAATGGGGTTAAGGCCTTGGACGATGTCTCTATCAAAATAACAAATGGGATGTTTGGTCTTCTTGGGCCAAATGGAGCAGGAAAATCAACTTTAATGCGAACGATAGCCACCTTACAAGAAGCGGACTCAGGGAGTGCCTTTTTAAATGGAATTGATATTGTTAAAGAACCCAAACGCTTACGTGAAGTATTGGGTTACTTACCTCAGGAGTTTGGGGTTTATCCTAGAATTAGCGCAGCCCAATTGTTAGATCATATGGCGGTTCTCAAAGGAATCTCTAATAAAAAAGAACGTAAAGAATTGGTTGATTATTTATTACATCGGGTCAACTTACATGACAAACGGAATAAAAGTGTAAAAAGTTTTTCTGGAGGGATGAAACAGCGTATCGGAATTGCGCAGGCTTTGATAGGATCTCCTAAATTATTGATTGTTGATGAACCTACTGCAGGCTTAGACCCTGGAGAGCGCAATCGCTTTTATGACTTACTCTCTGATGTGGGAGAAGATGTTATTGTCATTCTTTCTACCCATATTGTTGATGATGTCTTGGAGTTGTGTACGCAAATGGCCATTATGAATGTGGGGAAAATTGTTTTTGAAGGTTCTCCGGATAAGGCTGTGGACGCCTTGGCTGGGAAAGTGTTTCAAAAACGAATTCAACGGGAAGAATTGGACAACTACAAAGAAGAATTTGAGGTCATTTCCAATCGTTTGATTGGAGGGCAACCCATCATTCATGTATTGAGTGAGGAGCAGCCTGATCCTTCTTTTGTCAGTGTAGCTCCTACTTTGGAGGATGTTTTCTTTGCTTCCATTAATCGATAATCCACAACTGGTTTTAATCTTATTGTTATGTTTAAACATTTCTTCTTTTCAGAATTACGCTATACGCTTAAACAGCCCATGGTGTATATTTTTACATTAATTGTCACTCTTTTGGTTTTTGGTGCAACAGCGAGTGATAATGTTCAAATTGGTGGGGCTGTTGGTAATGTCTATCGCAATTCGCCCAATGTAATCACCACCTACACCTTGGTTATTTCCATTTTTGGTCTTTTGTTTGCCGCTGCATTTTTCAATAATGCTGCGCTTAGGGACTATAAAAATGACTTTCATGAAATTTTATTTACCAGTCCAATTAGTCGTTTTAGTTACTTCTTTGGGCGTTTTTTTGGGGCTTTAGTCTTATCTACGATTCCTTTATTGGGTGTTTTTATCGGGATTTTTTATGGCTCTGAAATTTCTCCTGTTGCTGGTTGGGTGGAAGCTGATCGCTATGGACCGTTTTTTATAAAAACGTTTGTCAACAATTATTTGATTTTTATCCTGCCCAATATGTTTTTTGCAGGAGCCATTATTTTTGCATTGTCCAATCGCTTTAAAAATACAGTTATTGCTTTTGTCGGGGCTTTAATCATCATCGTTGCCTATTCCGTTTCTGGCCAGTTGCTTTCTGACATTGATAATGAAACCATAGGTGCACTTACCGATACTTTTGGAATCCGAACCTATTCCATTGTTTCCAAATATTATACGCCTATTGAAAAAAACACATTAAGCCCAAGTTTTAGAGGACTACTGCTATATAATCGATTGATTTGGGTGGGGGTAGGATTATTGATTTTACTGTACTCCTATTTCCGATTTTCATTCCAAGAAAAAAATAAGCAAGTCAAAAAATCAAAAGATACTGAGGAGGTTAAAGCCGCCAAAGTCATGCGTTCACTTCCCGAAACACAGTTGACGACTACAAGTAATGTTCAGCACTTTTTTAGCTTTTTTAAGGAGAATTTTCTCAACATTTTTCAGCATGTCACCTTTAAAATTTTGTTTTTCTTTAGTCTTGTTTTATTTCTGGTTCAAGTACTCTCTGGATTTGAATATTTAGGGTTAAAATCCTACCCTCTGACTTATCAAATGATCGATGCCATTTCTGGAGGAACAGCACTCTTTTTAATTATCATTATTGTATTTTTTAGTGGAGAATTGGTTTGGCGTGACCGAGATGTAAAAATTAATGAAGTGGTTGATGCCACCCCCCATCACTCCATCATTCCGCTTTTTGCAAAAACCTTGTCCTTAATTTCTTTGACGTTTATTTTACAGTTCTTTTTTATTCTTTTAGCAATTGCCTATCAGCTCATTATGGGCTTCTATCGTGTGGAATTTGGGGTGTATCTTTTGGACTTTCTTTACGGCTCATTTGCCTTCTATACGGCTTTATCCTTTTTAATGGTCGGGGTTCAGGTTTTGGTCAATCACAAATATTTGGGCTATTTTGTTTCTATCCTTTTGATTTTTGTGGTGGACATTATTTTATTGATTGCCGATGTCAATACCAATATGCTTTCTTTTGGTGCCGGCCCTACTCTGGTATATTCTGACATGAACGGTTTTGGCCCTGGAGTATGGGGAAATTTTTGGTTTAACCTCTATTGGGTTTTATTTTCAATGGTGTTGTTGTTGGTGTCAGGAATGGTTTGGAATCGAGGGGCTAAGAAAGGGTTTTTAGAACGGATTAAAAGCCGTTTTACTAATGTCACCCGCCCATATCAAGTTTTGGTATTATCAGCAATTGGAATTTGGCTGTTGGTCGCAGGATTTGTTTATTATAATACACAAATTCTAAATCCCTATGTCAATTCAAAAACATCTGAAAAACGGGCAGTTGCTTACGAACAACAGTATAAAAAATACAATGATGCACCCCATCCAAAAATAAGCAAGGCTGACTATACGATTGATCTTTACCCTAACAAAGGGAGTGTGGAAGGAAAAGTCATTTTTCAAATGAAAAATGAAACGACTGAACCTATTGACAGTCTGTTTTTAAATGTGCAAAAAAGTTGGCATCAAGAATTGGATTTCCCTAATGGAAAAGAGGTCTTTTATGACGAAGATCTCAGGTTTAAAATAATCGCTGTTGACCCGCCATTATCTCCTGGAGATAGTGTTACGGCGACCGTTAAATTTCATTATCAACGCAAGGGATTTTCCAATGGAACTGGGTCAACCAGTATTGTTAAAAATGGGACTTTTCTAAATAATTTTCAACTATTGCCCAGTATGGGTTATGATTCTGGAAGAGAACTCAGTGATAAAAACAAACGCAAAAAATACAATTTACCGCCCAAAGACCGGATGCCTAAATTGGAAGTAGATTGTGGGCCTGCATGTGACAAAAATTATCTGACTGCTGGCTTTTCCGATTATATTCCTGTGGAAACGGTGATCTCTACAGTAGCTGACCAAACAGCAATTGCTCCCGGCTCTTTGGTGGAGTCTTGGGAAGTTGGGGAACGGAAGTATTTCCGTTATCGTTTTGATCATCCGTCCCAACATTTTATGTCCTTTGTGTCTGCGCGATATGAAATAGCCAGACGCCAGTGGAACGATGTAGCCATTGAAATTTATTACGATAAAAAACATGCGGTTAATATTGAGATAATGTTGGATGCGGTGGAACGTTCTTTGGCGTATTATACTGAAAACTTTGGGCCTTATGAGCATCGACAGTGTCGGATTATTGAATTCCCCCGTTATTCCACTTTTGCACAAGCCTTTCCCGGCAGTATGCCTTATGCCGAGTCCTTTGGTTTTGTTATTGATTTAGAAAATACCGAGGAGGATAACAATGTGATCGATGCTGTTATTGCCCATGAAATGGCACACCAATGGTGGGCCCATCAAGTGGTGGGTGCTGACATGCAGGGTGGAACGATGCTTAGTGAAAGTTTTTCCGAATATGCTTCTTTGATGACCATGAAGACCATTGCTAAAACCCCAATGAAAATGCGTGAATTTTTAAAATACGATCACGACCGCTACCTCCGTGGACGGGCGTTTGAATTGGAAAAAGAATTACCCTTATACCAAGTTGAAAACCAACAATACATTCACTATGGAAAAGGGAGTGTGATTTTATATGCCCTGCAAGACTATATTGGGGCCGATAAAGTGAATGCTGCACTAAGTGAATTTTTAGCGGCCTATCGTTATAAAGCTCCTTATCCAACTTCTTTAGATTTTCTGGACTATTTGGAACCTAAAGTCCCTGATTCTTTAGGGTACTTGATCGATGATTGGTTTAAGGAAATTACCCTTTATGACAATCGTTTAAAAGAAGCTACGGCCACCAAAACTCCTGAAGGTACATATAAAGTTCGGATGGCCATTGAAGCCTCAAAAATTAAGGCGGACTCCTTGGGCAAGGAACGAAAAGTAGCCTTAAATGAATGGATCGATTTGGGTATTTTTGGTGATGATGATGAAAAAGAGTTGCTGTTTCAGAAAAGAGTCGCAATTACCGATAGTGTAATGCAATTTGAATTTGAAGTCGATTCTTTACCCATAAAAGCGGCTATTGACCCTCGACATATTCTGATTGATCGAGTGTATAAAGACAACATCAAAACGATTAAAATAGAGTAAGTTTTTTAGTCGTCTCTTCTTTTTAGTTAAAAAACCCTCTTTCGAGGGTTTTCTTTTTGTATCTTTAAGTATGTTAACCCTATTAATCTATGCGACCCTACCTACAAAGACATCTCCCTTTTATGTTTTATTTAATGTTGTGGTTTTTTCCTTCACAACTTTTTGGACAAACGGAAATTAAATTCAATATGGCTTCTGCGTTATTATTGGTCCCAAATTTTGGGGTAGAAATTCCAATAAGGCAACAGAGTAGTGTACAATTGGATGTTCTGGGTTCCTTTTGGGATTCCATTGACGATTCCGCCTACCATATCAACCAAACGTTTTTGGAATACCGATGGTATCAAAAACCCAAACGACACGGATGGTTTTTGGGAATCCATATCGGCTATGGGATGTTTACGTTAAGAAAACCCAACTTACCTGGTACTTATGGTTATTCCAAAGGGTATTATCAATCGGGTAGGAATATGTATTATGGAATTACTTTAGGGTATAAAAAAACCCTTTCCGACCATTGGGCCATTGAAGGGTTTGTGGGGGGTGGGTTTTCTAATGCCTTTTATCGTGGTTATCTTAAGGAGAATTGGCAGCGTTATGACAGCCAGACACGGCAATTTAATTTAAGTTCAGAATGGATTCCTTATCGAGGAGGGGTAATGTTGGTTTATAGGCTTTAAAAGGTGGCCGATCCGGGATTGGGTGCCGGCTTTCCTCTGTGTTGGCCAAAAGTGCGTTTAAAATAGCCCTGAGGAATATAGGTCACTCCAATAGCCAAGGTTTTGTCCGGGTACATATTGGCTGTGGGGATTCGTATCAAGCCTGATGTTCCGGATAGGGATTGGCCATATAAACCCAAAAAAGGACCAATGAATAAAGAGAATAGAAGCGGATAAATCCACTTCTTTAGTTGGATGTTTTGCATTTGGGAATTGATAAGTGTTTTTAAGTGTTGGGAGTTGCTTTTAAATGGAATGAACCCAATTGTAGCTTGACGATTGTTGTATTGGGACAGTAATAAGGTGTTCTATTCCTAAGTTGTTGTTTTCCGCTAGTGCGTGGAATAAGGAATTCGATCTAAAACATGTTCAATCGCCTTCAAGCGGGCGTTGGTTTTACGATTGGCATCGATGATAATCCATGGGGCATTGGGCGTATCGGTTTGTTTAAACATCAATTCTTTGTAACGGGTATAGTCGTCCCATAAGGCCTGAGCATTGAGATCCACCGGGGTGATTTTCCACTTTTTTAGGGGATTTTTTTTGATTTCCTCAAAACGGTTGTACTGTTCTTCTTTGGTAATGGAAAAATAGATTTTAATCAGATGGGTGTCCGATTCCATAAGCATGGTTTCAAAGGCATTGACTTGCCCCATAAAACGTTGGTATTCTTCAGGGCTGCAAAACCCGTTAACGGGTTCCACCACCGCTCGGTTGTACCAACTGCGATCAAAAAATACGATTTCCCCGGGCCTTGGCAATTGGTTGATATAGCGTTGAAAAAACCACTGTTTTTTTTCATCCAGACTAGGAATGTTTAACGCGACAATTTTGATATGCCTGGGGTTCATTCGTTGGGTGATCCTGCGAATAGCCCCCCCTTTTCCCGCTGCATCACGGCCTTCAAACAGGATGACCACTTTTTGTTGTTCTTCAATCACCCAATTTTGTAATTTGATCAATTCGACCTGTAGGCTACGTAGTTTTTTTTCATAGTCAATCCGTTCCAAGGCTTTGTGGTAGTCGATGTTTTTATAAGTCATCAAGGTGCGTAGCCCAATTTTGCTGTTTAAGCGTTTGACGTCTTCCGGGCTTAATTTATTTGTGGACATAGGGACAATAATTAAATATCTATTTGAATGGCACTGCGGTGATAGCGAACAATCACATTGGGGTCGGGGAAGAGGACGGCTCCGGAATCGCCCTTGCCGTCATAGTCAAATTGGGACAAGACATAGCGCATACTTTCCAAACGGGCTTTTCGTTTTTCATTGGTCTTGACAATCATCCAAGGGCTAAAATTGGTGTGGGTCTTGCTGAACATTTGTTCTTTATAATGGGTATAGTCGTCCCATAATTCCTGTCCTCTAAGGTCAACAGGGCTTAATTTCCATTGCTTTAAGGGGTTGCGGAGTCGTGCTTCAAAGCGTTTCTTTTGTTCTTCTTTGGAAATGGAAAACCAAAATTTGATCAATTTGACATTGTCCTCATAGAGGAGGTGTTCAAATTCGGAGACCTGTACCATAAATTTTTCGTATTGCTTTTGCGTACAAAACCCCATCACTGGTTCAACAACGGCTCTGTTGTACCAGCTACGATCAAAAAAGACGAGTTCCCCAGGATTGGGCAATTCTTTGATATAGCGCCGAAAATACCATTGCCCTTGTTCAACGGTGGTTGGTTTGGCCAAGGCCACCACTCGTGAACTTCGGGGGTTTAAGTGTTCCTTAAAACGTTTGATCGCCCCCCCTTTACCGGAAGCATCACGCCCTTCAAAAATAATCCCCACTCGGTACTGATGACGTGCAATCCATTGTTGAAGGTTGACCATTTCGCTTTGCAATTGATTCAGCTCTTGCAGATAATGGAAGTTGACCATGGCATCTTCAATGGCAATACCCATTGTTTTGGCCGCTTTAACCAGCTCCTTTCTTGTTTTAATTTCCAAGAATTCTTCTTTGGAAAAACTTCTTTTTTGTGGACTTGGTGACATTTTATTTGGGGGTTAGGGTATTTTAAAGCTTACTTTAACAGGGCTACTCCTTAGTTTCTTTAGTAACGGCTATCTTCACCTTTATGCAGTCCTACATCAAAAATCAAGTTTTTTTTCACTTCCATGTTTTTTTTAATCAAATTATAACTACTGAATAAACCACATATGTGGTTTATTTCTCTTTTATATTTTTTAAATGTTGTTCAGCACTCTAATTCTGTTGGCTAAACAACACTATCCTTTTTTTGAAATCCCAATGAATCAAAAGGACGCGTCAAATTTTCAAATCCTTTCTTTGTAATATATGTATAGATTTCAGTGGTCTTACTGCTACTCTGTCCCAATGATTCTTGAATATATCTAATGTCAGTCCCTTGTTCTAACCAATAGGTCGCAAAACTATGCCTGAGCGTACACCCTAATTCGTTAAGAGGTTCAACGTTTACACTATTTTTTTGGTGATATGTACCGGAAAGAGACCATAAGATTTTCATGGTAGTAGTGAGATTTGGACAATCAAAAATACACAATTTAAATAAAAGGGGCAGTGGTTCGTTTGTAGGCAATTTAAAGAGGGGGTTAAAGGGTGTAAAATAGTGATGGGAATTGTTTTAAGGAAGCACAATAGAGTAAGAAATTAGGATATAAAAAAGTCTCCTGATAAAAGGCTCTAATTTATAATATTCATTAATTATTTAACGGTAAGTGCAAAAGCCGTTTTAATGACTAGTTGCACATTGTTGGCAGTTCGTTTTTTTATTTCTTAATGCTTAATTTTCTAAAGTCTCCCTTTAAGTTGTTACCTGTCCAGAGTGTAATTTTATCGGAAACTTGATTTTCTAATCGCTTAATACTCAGTAATTCTGTATTTGATTTTTTGTCATAAACATAAACGCTGTCTTTATCAATCTTTAAACTGATTTCAAACCAATCATTAGCGAGTGGAGGATT
>CBFIJI010000017.1:0-2975 GCA_965662885.1 Flavobacteriaceae bacterium
GGATGATGCTTGTTTTGCACAACTAATGGAGGACAAATAATGACAACCATCACAGGGAAAAACTTATATGCCATGCAATGCTTCTTTTAATAATGAAATTACAATCGGAAGGTTTTTAAGAGTAGGTAATGAATCGTATAAAAAACAAGCATATCAAAAAGAACGTTTATTATGGGTAACGGTGCTTCCTTTTATTTAAAATAACCCCTTATGAGTCGATAGGTGTTAACTGTCCAAAAAACACTCCCTAATACTGTTTGAAGCATGGCCCATTAAATGGTATCATGGGGTACTATTTCCATTTCAAAAGTTTTGTACCTTTAAATAATAAAACATTGACCCCTATCTGACGACTACCATGATTAAACCAATAGTAAACGAATCAAACAGGATTCGTGCTTCAAAAGTACCCACATTTCTATGGGATAATTTCTGACATTTTTTTGTTGTTATTGGAACATCTAAGCAGTCTCAAATAAAATCAATAGAAGTAAAAATTAAGATAATTAAGCAGCCCCAATTTTAGGAATACGTTATGTGATAGGCAATGTTGGATTTCATTTTAGCGATTTTTAAACCATTGAATAAAAAGTATGGAAGAATTATATGCTCTAAGTAAAATGTCAATTTCTATTGCAGGATTTACTGCATTATTTGTTGTTCTTAAGCCCAGTCATCTCGAATGGTCCACTTATGACAAAGTGAATTTAATCCGTTTTTATATGATGATTGAGTTAGCGTGTATCGTGACTCTTTTTAGTTTTCTCCCCATAGTACTTCTTGGCTACTTTGATACAGAAATTTCTTTTAGAGGGTCTTTTGGGTTGTTCAATTGTATTGGACTCCTTTATTTGATATATACCATAAGAAGAAATAAGCATTATACAGGTAAGGTTAAAGTAGCTGGATATTCCACGATTATCGTTATGGTGTTTGGAATCTTAATATTATTATTATCAATTCTAGGCGCTCTAAATTTAATTGGTAATAATTATAAAGCTAACTATCTTTTATTGCTCTTTCTAAGTTTCTGTTTGGACATCTATCTATTTGTAAGACTGATTTATTTTGGAATTAAAAAAAATTAATAAAACAGACTATATAATTGGTTAGTGCCATCTACAATAGGGTAAGGAACGTTAAAGGGAAACATAAAAAGAACATCATGAATGCAACTTCAATTGCAAAGAAGATTATTGGTCTCAAGGATGAGGACGAAAAATTGAGAAGGGAACTGATACGAAAAGGAACACTTTCAAAAGGATTCAATCAAAAAATGGAAGCTTTACATGCTCGTAATGCCAAAGAACTCCAAAAGCTAATGGAGAAAATGGGCTATCCAACAGCTGAAAAAGTGGGACAAGAAGCTAGCGATGCGGCTTGGTTAGTCATACAACATTCCATCGGGCAACCTAACTTTATGAAAAAAGCAGCAATACTCTTGGAAGAAGCGGTTCACAAAAACAAAGCAGACCCAAAACATCTTGCCTATTTAACCGATCGAATAGCAGTTTTTGAAGGAAAACCACAACACTACGGAACCCAATTTGATTGGGATAAAAATGGAATAATGAATCCTAATCAATATGACGATCGATCAAAAGTCAACCAAAGAAGAAAAGCACTTGGTCTTAACACACTCGAAGAACAGACGCTACGGATAAGGGAAAGGGCAAAAAAGGAAAAGGAACACCCCCCAAAAGACGTTGATAAAAGAAAACAAGACTACGACCTATGGAGAAGGACTGTAGGTTGGATAAAATAAAAGAAGTGATCAATGGACAATAGAAAAGCTGGACGAATCAAACATTGATATTCTCCCCCAACCAAGCCATAAAAAAAGCCTCACATTAAAAATGTGAGGCTTTTTGTTTTAAGCTTCCCCTGTGGGTCCAAAATTGAGTGGTATGGACGGAGGGTTTTTCGAAGGGATTTCCCCTTGGCTTTTTTCAAAACGTTCAATATTGTCTTTTAAAGCCGCCTGAAAACGCTTGGCGTGTTCTGGGGTTAAAATAATTCTTGACTTCACTTTTGCTTTCGGTGCACCCGGCATAATGGTGACAAAATCAACAATAAATTCCGAGGAAGAATGGTTGATAATAGCCAAGTTGGAATAAATCCCATCGGCAACACTTTCATCAATCGCTATATTCAATTGTTGTTCCTCAGGGGCTTTAGGATCACTCATGATTTAAAAATTTATTTCTTCTTCTTGCTGGTGTTGCTGTAGCTGGACTTGCATCTCGAGCGACCACCACGTTTTTGTCTTCCCGTTTTAATAAGGAGTTTTCATCTCGTAATTGACGAGAGGAAATGATCTGCCCCGCTTTAAGCGTTTCAGAATCTCCAGGCTCTTCAATGACCTTTTTACCATAAAGTGCATCGTTTTCAACAATAAAGTCACGTTTGTAAACCAATTGATTTTCAAGGAAGATGGAATCTCCTGGATCGTTGATTTTTACTTTACGCATCATTTGACGAACAACTACTTCAAAGTGTTTGTCGTTAATTTTCACCCCTTGTAATCGGTAAACCTCTTGTACTTCGTTTACCAAGTACTGCTGAACAGCAGAAGGACCTTTGATTTTTAAAATATCGGTAGGCGTAATTGACCCGTCAGAGAGGGGCATCCCCGCTTTAACAAAGTCATTTTCTTGAACCAAAATCTGATTGGATAATTTAACCAGATACTTTTTCTCATCACCAAATTTAGACTCTACAATGATTTCTCGATTCCCTCTTTTGATTTTACCAAAAGAAACAACACCATCAATTTCAGAAACTACAGCAGGGTTCGATGGGTTACGGGCTTCAAATAATTCCGTTACCCTTGGAAGACCTCCAGTAATATCACCTGATTTAGCTGATTTTCTTGGAATTTTAACCAATATATTTCCTTCTTTGATATCATCACCATCATTAACAATCAGGTGAGCACCAACGGGAAGGTTATACGAACGTAAGGTATTTCCTTT
>CBFIJI010000017.1:2985-28406 GCA_965662885.1 Flavobacteriaceae bacterium
AGAGTTGGAATCAACTTTTTATTACGAGATTCAGAAATTACTTTTTCTTGGAATCCAGTTTGTTCATCAATTTCAACTTGATAGGTCACCCCTTGCTCAATATTTTCAAAGACAATCTTCCCAGAAAACTCTGATACAATTACCCCATTAAAGGGATCCCACTGACAAATTTGTGCGCCTTTTTTCAATTTGGCACCATTCTTAACAGATAAAATCGAACCGTAAGGAATGTAGTTGGTACTTAGAACATTTTTAGTCTTCGCATCAACCATTCTAACCTCTGTAGTTCTTGAGATCACAATATTAGCATCATTACCTTCAGCATCTTTACCTTTAACTGTTTTAAGGTCTTCAATCTCGGCAATCCCATCAAACTTGGCTAACAATTTGCTTTCTTCGGAAATGTTTCCAGCAACTCCACCCACGTGGAAAGTACGCAACGTTAACTGTGTTCCAGGTTCTCCAATAGACTGTGCAGCTACCACACCAACAGCTTCCCCTTTTTGAACCATTTTACCGGTCGCCAAGTTTCGGCCATAACATTTGGTACAGATTCCGCGAGGGGCTTCACACGTTAATGGAGATCGCACCTCTACAGAAGAGATAGCAGCGTTTTCTACACGTTTAACGATTGCTTCAGTAATATGTCCTCCAGCTTCTAAAATAACTTCATTTGTTTGTGGATCCACCAAATCATGGAGGGATACACGCCCTAATATTCGTTCTCCTAGCGACTCTACAATTTCTTCATTTTTCTTTAAGGGCGAAACAGAAATACCACGAAGCGTTCCACAATCCTCAATATTGACAATTACATCCTGAGAAACATCTACCAATCGACGGGTTAAGTACCCTGCATCGGCTGTTTTTAATGCCGTATCGGCCAATCCCTTTCGGGCTCCGTGCGTAGAGATAAAGTACTCTAAAATCGATAAACCTTCTTTAAAGTTGGATAGAATGGGGTTTTCAATAATCTCTCCACCCCCAACATTCGACTTCTTTGGTTTGGCCATCAAACCACGCATTCCTGTCAACTGACGAATTTGTTCTTTTGAACCCCGTGCTCCAGAATCCAACATCATAAATACCGAATTAAACCCTTGCTGGTCTTCACTAATTCGTTTCATCGCCAATTCAGTCAACATCGCATTTGTGGACGTCCACACATCAATAACTTGATTGTAGCGCTCATTGTTGGTAATCAATCCCATGTTATAGTTACCGATAATTCCTTCCACCTGAACATTGGCTTCATCAATCATGGTATGTTTTTCTGGTGGAATAATGATATCCCCTAAACTAAAGGAAAGTCCCCCTTTAAAAGCAAAGCCATAACCCATACTCTTAATTTTATCCAAGAAAGCAGCTGTTTCAGGAACACTGGTCACTTTTAAAATCTTACCAATGATTTCCCTAAGGTTCTTTTTGGTTAAGACTTCATTAAAGTACCCAGCATTTTCTGGGACTACTTCGTTGAAAAGGACACGTCCCACAGTCGTTTCTATAATTTGATATTCCAAGTCACCTTCTGCGTTGAAATCTTTTGCACGAATTTTAATAATGGCGTTGAGATCCACACGCTTTTCATTGTGTGCAATATGAACTTCCTCGACAGAATAAAAGGTCAAACCTTCTCCCTTGATTTTTTTATCATGTGTTGATTTACGTGCTTTGGTCATATAATAAAGACCCAAAACCATATCTTGAGAGGGAACCGTAATCGGTGATCCATTCGCAGGATTTAAAATATTGTGAGAAGCAAGCATCAACAATTGACACTCCAAAATTGCTTCCGGTCCAAGCGGTAAATGCACCGCCATTTGATCCCCATCAAAATCGGCGTTAAAAGCCGTACAAACAAGGGGGTGCAATTGAATCGCTTTCCCTTCAATCAACTTTGGTTGGAAAGCTTGAATTCCTAAACGGTGTAAGGTGGGAGCTCTATTCAATAGAACGGGATGTCCCTTTAAGACACTTTCTAAAATATCCCAAACAACCGGTTCTTTTCGGTCGATAATCTTTTTGGCAGATTTTACAGTCTTTACAATCCCACGCTCAATCAATTTACGAATTACGAAAGGTTTGTATAATTCCGCTGCCATGTCTTTTGGCAAACCACATTCAAATAATTTTAATTCCGGTCCAACAACAATTACAGAACGGGCTGAATAATCTACCCTTTTTCCTAAGAGGTTTTGACGGAAACGACCTTGCTTTCCTTTTAAGGAATCTGACAAGGATTTTAAAGGACGGTTTGAGTCTGTTTTTACAGCCGAAGATTTACGGGTATTGTCAAACAAGGAATCTACAGATTCTTGTAACATTCGCTTTTCATTTCGAAGAATAACCTCCGGAGCTTTGATTTCAACCAATCGCTTTAGTCGGTTATTACGAATAATTACACGACGGTATAGATCATTAAGATCAGAAGTCGCAAAACGTCCTCCATCAAGCGGCACTAAGGGACGTAATTCTGGTGGAATAACGGGGATGACCTTCATGACCATCCATTCTGGTAAATTCTCCCCTTTTACATTGGCATCACGAAAAGCCTCTACCACTTGTAACCGTTTTAAAGCCTCTGTTTTACGTTGTTTTGACGTTTCGTTATTGGCTTTATGACGAAGCTCGTAAGAAAGGGATTGTAAATCGATACGGGAAAGTAATTCGATCAAACAATCTGCTCCCATTTTAGCAATAAATTTATTAGGATCAGTATCATCAAGGTATTGATTTTCCGTAGGAAGTTCTTCCATGGCGTTCAAATACTCTTCCTCTGTCAAAAAGGCCATTTTTTCAATGGGCTCTCCAGCTTCATCCTTTGCAATACCAGGTTGAATGACCACATAACGTTCATAATAAATGATCATGTCCAACTTCTTGGAAGGCAATCCTAATAAGTACCCAATTTTATTGGGAAGGGATCTAAAATACCAGATGTGTGCTACAGGAACAACCAAGTTGATATGTCCAACACGATCCCGGCGTACTTTTTTCTCTGTTACTTCTACCCCACATCGATCACAAACAATTCCTTTGTAGCGAATACGCTTGTATTTTCCACAAGCACATTCATAATCTTTTACAGGGCCAAAAATTCGCTCACAAAACAAACCATCACGTTCTGGTTTATGCGTTCTGTAGTTTATGGTTTCGGGTTTAAGTACCTCACCACGCGAATTACCAAGGATGACCTCTGGAGAAGCCAAACCAATGGAGATTTTATTGAATTTTTTTTGAGTAAGAATTTCGTTATTTCTAGCCATAGCCAAATGTCGTCTTAAAAATTAATTATTCTTCTAATCGAATGTCAAGTCCAAGTCCTTTCAATTCATGCATCAATACATTAAAGGATTCCGGTAAACCAGGTTCTGGTAAAGAATCACCTTTAACAATGGACTCATAAGTCTTTGCACGACCAATGACATCATCCGACTTAACGGTCAGGATTTCCTGTAAGGTACTCGAAGCTCCATAAGCTTCCAATGCCCATACTTCCATTTCTCCAAAACGCTGTCCTCCAAATTGTGCCTTACCACCGAGAGGTTGTTGCGTAATCAATGAGTACGGTCCAATGGAACGAGAGTGCATTTTATCATCGACCATATGTCCTAATTTCAACATATAGATCACCCCAACAGTTGCTGGTTGATCAAAGCGTTCTCCTGTACCCCCATCGTAAAGATAGGTATGGCCAAACTGCGGTACACCAGCTTCCTTGGTTAAAGCATCAATTTGTTCAATAGATGCACCATCAAAAATTGGGGTGGCAAATTTCTTACCGAGTTTTTGTCCAGCCCAACCCAATACGGTCTCATAAATTTGACCGATATTCATTCGAGAAGGTACTCCAAGAGGATTTAAAACAATATCCACTGGGGTTCCATCTTCCAAGAAAGGCATTTCTTCTTCACGGACAATACGAGCAACAATACCCTTATTTCCGTGACGCCCAGCCATTTTATCTCCAACTTTTAACTTACGTTTTTTAGCGATATATACTTTCGCAAGTTTCTTAATTCCTGCAGGTAGTTCATCACCGACACTAATCGTAAATTTCTCACGACGTAATGCCCCTTGTAAGTCATTTTCTTTGATTTTATAGTTGTGAATCAAATCAGCAATCATGGTGTTCACTTCTTTACTGACAGTCCACATCCCTCTATTTAAGTGGGTATAATCATCTACAGAAGACAAAAGTTTTAAAGAGAATTTTTTACCCTTAGGCAAAACTTCTTCTCCTAAATCATTTTGAACACCTTGACAGGTTTTACCGTTCAAAATAGTAAACAACTTATCGACCAAGACACCGCGTAAATCATCAAACTTTGTGTCGTAAGAAGTCTCTAACTCCTCCAACTCTTGTTTGTCTTGATTTCTTTTGCGTTTATCTTTAATAGATCGTGTAAATAATTTTTTATCAATTACAACCCCTCTTAGCGACGGTGGTGCTTTAAAGGAAGCATCTTTAACGTCTCCTGCTTTATCACCAAAAATGGCACGTAGTAATTTTTCTTCTGGTGTGGGATCAGACTCTCCTTTAGGAGTAATTTTTCCAATCAAGATATCTCCAGGATTGACCTCGGCACCAATACGAATCATACCGTTTTCATCGAGATCTTTAGTCGCTTCTTCGCTGACATTTGGAATATCATTGGTCAATTCTTCTGTTCCTAATTTGGTATCACGAACATCCAAGGAATATTCATCAATATGGATAGAAGTAAAAATATCCTCACGAACCACTTTTTCAGAAATCACAATAGCATCCTCAAAGTTATACCCTTTCCAAGGCATAAAAGCTACTTTCATGTTTCGACCCAAGGCAATTTCTCCTTTTTCAGTTGCATACCCTTGAGACAATACTTGTCCTTTGGAAACACGATCTCCTTTTTTAACAATTGGTTTAAGGTTAATACATGTTCCTTGATTCGTTTTTCTAAACTTAATCAAGTTATACGATTTTGTATCACTTTCAAATTGAACTAGTCGCTCGTCATCTGTCAAGTCATACTTAATCATGATTTTGTTAGCATCCACATATTCAACAACACCATCACGTTCAGCATTAATCAAAACTCTAGAGTCTGAAGCCACTTGTTGTTCCAATCCAGTTCCTACAATAGGAGAGTCAGGACGCAACAAAGGTACTGCTTGACGCATCATATT
This sequence comes from Flavobacteriaceae bacterium, assembly GCA_965662885.1. GTDB lineage: Bacteria > Bacteroidota > Bacteroidia > Flavobacteriales > Flavobacteriaceae > CBFIJI01. The sequence goes on from CBFIJI010000017.1 coordinate 8,155, forward strand.
CGATCCCATCAACGCTCGGTTGGCATCATCATGTTCCAAAAAGGGAATTAGAGAAGCCGAAATAGAGGCAATTTGGTTAGGGGCTACATCGGTATAGTTCACCTGATCAGGAGTAACGATTGGGAAATCTGCTTGGTCACGTGCAATAACACGTTCACTAGTGATTTTTCCTTTTTCATCAATCTCAATATTGGCTTGAGCAATCAGATTATTTTCTTCCTCTTCTGCACTGAGGTAGATGGTTTCATTCAAATCAACCACCCCATCGGTTACTTTTCGATACGGTGTTTCAATAAAACCTAGGTTATTTACCTTGGCATAAACCCCAAGAGAAGAGATCAAACCGATGTTAGGTCCTTCGGGTGTTTCAATAGGACATAAGCGACCATAGTGAGTATAGTGAACATCACGTACCTCAAAACCTGCTCGCTCTCTGGAAAGACCTCCAGGTCCTAGGGCGGATAAACGTCTTTTGTGAGTAATCTCAGCAAGTGGATTCGTTTGATCCATAAACTGAGACAACTGGTTGGTTCCAAAGAAAGTATTGATTACGGAAGACAATGTTTTCGCATTAATCAAATCAATAGGAGTAAAGACTTCATTGTCACGAACATTCATACGTTCGCGAATCGTTCTCGCCATACGTGCTAAACCAACACCAAATTGAGAAGAAAGTTGCTCTCCTACGGTTCGAACACGTCGGTTAGATAAGTGATCAATATCATCAATCTCTGCTTTTGAGTTGATTAACTCAATAAGATATTTAATGATGGTAATGATGTCCAATTTGGTTAAAACTTGTTTATCCATTTCAACATCAAGACCTAATTTTTTATTCATTCGATAACGACCAACTTCACCTAAATTATAACGTTGATCGGAGAAAAATAATTTATCGATAATTCCCCGTGCTGTATCTTCATCTGGCGGCTCTGCATTTCGCAATTGACGGTAGATGTGTTCAACAGCTTCTTTTTCCGAGTTGGTCGGATCTTTTTGGAGGGTATTGTAAATAATCGCATAATCGGACATTTGAGAATCCACTTTATGCAAAAGAATACTTTTAACATCAGCCTCAAAAATTTCATCAATATGTTCTTTTTCAAGGATGGTATCACGGTCAATGATGATTTCATTTCGTTCGATTGAAATCACCTCACCAGTATCTTCATCTACGAAATCTTCATGCCATGTTTTAAGAACTCGAGCAGCAAGTTTACGCCCTAATACTTTTTTAAGTCCTGTCTTTGTTACTTTAATATCCTCAGCAAGATCAAAAATCTCTAGAATATCACGGTCGTGCTCAAAACCAATGGCACGGAAAAGTGTAGTTACAGGTAATTTTTTCTTTCGGTCGATATAGGCATACATCACACTGTTGATGTCTGTAGCAAATTCAATCCAAGAACCTTTAAATGGAATAACACGTGCAGAGTACAATTTCGTACCGTTAGCGTGAAAAGATTGTCCAAAAAATACCCCTGGAGATCTGTGTAATTGAGAAACGACAATACGTTCAGCTCCATTGATTACAAAAGTACCACTAGGAGTCATGTAAGGAATCGTTCCTAAAAATACGTCCTGAACGATGGTTTCAAAGTCTTCGTGTTCAGGATCAGTACAAAATAGTTTTAATCGTGCCTTAAGTGGAACGGAATAGGTCAATCCACGTTCAATACATTCTTGAATAGAATAACGGGGGGGATCGACGAAATAGTCTAAAAATTCTAATACAAATTGGTTTCGTGTATCTGTAATGGGAAAGTTCTCCTTAAATGTATTAAAAAGACCTTCCTCAATGCGCTCCGCAGATTTTGTTTCTAACTGAAAAAAATCTTGAAAAGATTTGATTTGAATATCCAAAAAGTCAGGATAGTTAGGAGAGTTTGTTGCTCCTGCGAAGTTAATTCTTTGACTGAGTGTACTTGACATCTAGATGATTTTAGGTGTAAAAAGGTATTCTTTGGTGTATTAATAAAAATACAAATAGGTGTAGGCCTTTGGAAAACTCCAAAAGCCTATACCTTAAAAATTATGGGGTTAAGCTTACTTAACCTCAACTTCAGCGCCTGCCTCTTCAAGTGATTTTTGAAGACCTTCTGCCTCGTCTTTTGCAACACCTTCCTTAATAGGACTTGGTGCGCCATCAACAAGTGCTTTCGCCTCTTTAAGACCAAGACCTGTCAATTCTTTTACTAGTTTTACTACAGCAAGTTTTGATCCACCTGCAGCTTTAAGGATTACGTCAAATTCCGTTTGTGCTTCTTCAGCATCACCACCACCAGCAGCAGGGCCAGCAACAGCAACTGCAGCAGCAGCGGGTTCAATTCCGTATTCATCTTTTAATATATCAGCCAATTCATTGACTTCTTTTACGGTCAAGTTGACCAATTGTTCTGCGAATTCTTTTAAATCTGCCATTTTTAAAGGTTTTGAAATTTTTTTTAAATTTTACTTATATATTGAATAGAGTGCGTACAAATTAATGTGTTCGGGCTATCGTTCCGATAGGGTTTTAAGAATACCAGAAAGTTTACCGCCACCCGATTGTAGAGCGGAAACAACGTTTTTCGATGGTGATTGCAACAAGGCAATAACATCAGCAATTAATTCCTCTTTGGATTTGATCTCAACTAAAGTATCAATCATGTCGTCACCAACATAAACGGATTCTTCAATATAAGCTCCTTTAAGAATCGGTTTGTCCGATTTCTTACGAAACTCTTTAATCAATTTAGCTGGAGCATTACCAGCTTCTGAAAACATCAATGAGGTATTCCCTTTTAAGATTTCAGTCAATTCACCAAAATCTTTTTCCGAAGCTTCCATTGCTTTTCCAAGCAAGGTGTTTTTCACTACCGTTAATTGAATATCGGCCTTAAAACAAGCACGACGTAATGCTGTAGTTTGCACAGCATTTAAACCGCCAATATCAGCCAGATATAAGGTTTTTGCATCTTCAAGAGCATCGGTAAGCGTTGCGATTGCTTTTGCTTTTTCTTCTTTAGTCATCTGTTCTATTTTTGAGCTGTGTTAAACGAATTTATTATCAACAGGAATACTTGGACTCATTGTCGAGGACATAAAAACACTTTTGATATAAATTCCTTTCGTTGTTGAAGGTTTCAATTTAACGATCGTTTTCATCAATTCATCTGCGTTCTCAAAAATTTTATCCGAAGTAAAAGAAGCTTTACCAATGGCAGCATGAACGATTCCTGTTTTGTCAACTTTAAAATCGATCTTTCCACCTTTGACTTCACTCACTGCTTTTTTAATGTCCATGGTCACTGTTCCAGTTTTGGGATTGGGCATTAACCCACGTGGCCCAAGCACACGTCCTAGTGGCCCTAATTTTCCCATAACACTGGGCATAGTAACGATAACATCCACATCAGTCCAACCATCTTTGATTTTCTGAAGGTATTCATCTAAACCAACAAAGTCGGCTCCAGCTTCTTTAGCTTCAGCTTCTTTATCGGGAGTTACTAGTGCTAGTACACGAACATCTTTTCCTGTTCCATGAGGAAGAGTAACTACCCCACGGACCATTTGATTGGCTTTTCGAGGGTCAACCCCTAAACGAATTGCCAAATCAATGGATGCATCAAATTTAGTCGTCGTAATTTCTTTGACCAAAGCTGAAGCTTCCTCTAAGGAATAGAGATTTCGCGAATCTACTTTTGCTCTCGCTGCTTTTTTATTTTTAGATAATTTTGCCATTGCCTTGTTATTAAGAATTAGAAGGGAAATCTCCAGTTACTTTAAATCCCATAGAACGTGCAGTACCTGCAACCATCTTCATGGCTGATTCAATTGTGAATGCGTTTAAATCAGGCATTTTATCCTCAGCAATGAGTTTAACCTGATCCCAACTAACACTCGCAACTTTCACACGATTGGGCTCACCGGAACCTTTTTTGGCTTTGGCTGCTTCCATTAATTGAACGGCCGCTGGAGGTGTCTTGGTTACAAAGTCAAATGACTTGTCTTTGTACACAGAAATAACCACTGGTACAATTTTACCAGTTTTATCTTGAGTTCTTGCATTAAATTGCTTGCAAAACTCCATGATATTAACTCCTGCGGCACCTAGCGCGGGTCCAACCGGTGGCGACGGATTCGCAGCACCTCCCCGAACTTGTAATTTTAGAACTTTACTTACTTCTTTTGCCATTATTGATAATTATAATTCGACACTGTTTTTGTGGAAGCTAAAACAATATCCAATTTAGTGTAACATTTACATTTTCTCTACTTGCATATAACTCAATTCTAAGGGTGTTTTTCTTCCGAAAATTTTAACCATAACTTCGAGTTTTCTTTTTTCTTCGTTGACGTTTTCAATAGATCCTGTAAAACCATTAAATGGACCATCAATTACTTTCACATTTTCTCCACTAGTAAAGGGGATAGCAACGTGATCGGTAGCCAATGCCAATTCATCTACTTGTCCAAGCATTCTATTGACTTCACTCTTACGAAGAGGAATCGGGTCGCCACCTTTCGTTTCCCCAAGGAAACCGATAACGTTGGTAACCGATTTAATAATGTGTGGAATTTCACCAACTAAGTTGGCTTTGAGCATGATATAACCGGGAAAATAAACCCGCTCTTTATTCACCTTTTTCCCATTTCGAATCTGTACCACTTTTTCAGTAGGGACTAATATATCTTCTACTTGCGAATCGTGACCCAAACGCGTAATCTCGGACATAATATAGTCCTTAATTTTTGCTTCTTGCCCACTTACAGCACGAACAACATACCATTTTTTTTCGCTAGAAGATGCCATAATTATCCGATCAGGTTAAAATAAAATTTGACAAGTCTTGATAATACAGAATCCGCACCCCAAATTGCAAGGGAGAATAATACTGAAAAAACAAGAACCACGACAACCAAACGTTGTAGTTCATTTCGCGGTGTCCACGAAACGTTGTTTTTTAATTCTTCAAAGGAGTCTCTAATGTAGGAGATTAAAACTTGCATTATTATCATTCTTTAAGCACGGGTTGAGAGACTCGAACTCCCGACACCTGGTTTTGGAGACCAGTGCTCTACCAACTGAGCTAAACCCGTTTTTATTTGACACAAAAGGCATCCGCGTTTGGCGGACACCTTAGGGTCAATTTAAAAACATTTTTTTACTATAAAATTTCCGTAACCTGTCCAGCACCAACAGTTCTACCTCCTTCACGGATAGCGAAGCGAAGTCCAACATTCAATGCAATGGGTTGGATTAGGTCTACAGTAATTGTAAGGTTATCTCCTGGCATTACCATTTCAACACCGTCAGGTAAGACAATGTTTCCAGTAACGTCGGTAGTTCTTACATAAAACTGTGGACGGTAGTTATTGTGAAATGGAGTGTGACGTCCACCTTCTTCTTTTTTCAAGATGTACACCTCTGCCTTAAATTTAGCGTGTGGTGTTACAGATCCTGGCTTACAAATTACCATTCCTCTTTTGATCTCTTCCTTGTCAACACCTCTTAATAGGATACCAACATTATCTCCAGCTTCTCCACGATCTAGAATTTTACGGAACATCTCAACTCCAGTAATGGTTGATTTCATTTTCTCAGCTCCCATACCGATGATGTCTACTTCATCACTAGTATTGGCAACTCCAGTTTCAATTCGACCTGTAGCAACAGTTCCACGTCCAGTAATAGAGAATACGTCTTCAACAGGCATTAAGAAATCTTTTTCTACATCACGTTTTGGTAATTCAATCCATGAATCAACTTCTTCCATCAATTTCATGACACTGTCAACCCATTTTCCTTCTCCGTTTAGTGCTCCTAAAGCGGAACCAAGTACAACTGGAGTATTGTCTCCATCGTAATCGTAGAAAGAAAGTAATTCTCTTACTTCCATTTCAACCAACTCGATAAGTTCTTCATCATCTACCATGTCTGCCTTGTTAAGGAAAACAACGATACGAGGTACACCAACTTGGCGACCTAAAAGGATGTGTTCACGTGTTTGTGGCATCGGACCATCTGTAGCAGCAACTACAAGGATAGCACCATCCATTTGTGCAGCACCCGTAACCATGTTTTTTACATAATCGGCGTGACCTGGACAATCAACGTGTGCATAGTGACGATTCGCTGTCTGATATTCAACGTGTGAGGTATTAATGGTAATTCCACGTTCTTTTTCTTCTGGCGCATTATCGATTTGATCGAAGCTTCTTGCTTCAGATAAACCTGCATCCGAGAGAACCTTAGTAATAGCTGCTGTTAGGGTGGTTTTACCGTGATCTACGTGGCCAATAGTTCCAATATTTAAGTGGGGTTTTGACCGATCAAAAGTTTCTTTAGCCATAATTGGTGTTTTTTTCTTTATTATTTAAGAGGTGCAAATGTAAAAAAAAAATATTTACATTTTCGCCTTGTATGATGAAATAATTTAAAATTTTGATTATTTTATTACTCCATCTCAAAAGAATATTCTTTTGTGGATTCATTTACTAAATTATAGATCCCTCTAGCCTTTAGGATATGATCTTTTCCTTTCCACAAAGAACTTAGCGGTATCCTATAGTGTTTGCGCTTTTATACCGCTGTTAGTCCAGTACATTTTTTTTGAATTCAACATAATCATTTGTTCTAATAATGAAGACCTAATTCACGATCGATTTAGAGCAAAATATGATCCGTTATCATCGAGCAAGAGGGTAATTTCCTATACCCCAAAATCCAATTTAATTTAAGGATCGTTTTTATCAACAAAAAAAATCCATTATTTGGATATCCTCTGAGCTAATATCTTCGGCATCATTTTCTACAGCTTAAAATTTTGAATTTGGAAAAATTTCCAAAACAAATCCAGTGTTCCTATTTAAAAAAGAACAAAAACTTATTTCTAAAATAAAAGTTGAACAAATAAAACTTCATTTTTGTAATTTCGCCAAAACAAAAAGACATACGCAATGGCATTTGATATTGAAATGATAAAAAAACACTACGACCAAATGGAATCGCGAATTGCTACAGCGAGAAAATTAATTGGTCGTCCACTAACTGCTTCGGAGAAAATACTCTATGCCCATCTTTGGGAAGGAGCACCTTCAAATGCTTATAGTAGAGGAAAAGATTATGTCGATTTTGCACCTGATCGTATCGCTTGCCAAGATGCAACGGCTCAAATGGCCTTACTCCAATTCATGCAGGCTGGAAAATCTAAGGTAGCTGTTCCCACCACAGTCCACTGTGATCATTTAATTCAAGCCAAAGAAGGAGCAAAAACAGATTTAAAATCGGCCAACAACATTAGTGCAGAAGTCTTTGACTTTTTAGAATCTGTTTCCAATAAGTACGGAATCGGATTTTGGAAACCAGGAGCTGGTATTATTCATCAAGTAGTCTTGGAAAATTATGCCTTCCCTGGAGGAATGATGATTGGTACGGATTCCCATACTGTCAATGCAGGTGGATTAGGAATGTTGGCGATTGGTGTTGGTGGAGCTGACGCTGTTGATGTTATGGCAGGTATGCCTTGGGAATTAAAGTTTCCAAAACTAATTGGTGTCAAACTAACTGGAAAACTCAATGGTTGGACAGCACCTAAAGATGTCATTCTTAAGGTGGCAGGTATTCTTACTGTTAAAGGAGGAACTGGTGCCGTTATTGAATATTTTGGAGAAGGAGCTGAATCCATGTCCTGTACTGGAAAAGGGACCATTTGTAACATGGGTGCAGAAGTCGGTGCAACTACTTCTACCTTTGGTTATGATCAATCAATGGAACGCTATTTAAGGGCTACTGGAAGAGATAGTATTGCCGATGCAGCGAATCAAGTAAAAGAACACCTTACGGCCGACCCAGAAGTATATGAGCAACCATCAACCTATTTTGATGAAGTTATTGAAATAAGCCTAGATACCCTTGAACCTCATGTCAATGGTCCTTTTACGCCTGATTTAGCCACACCAATTTCTGAAATGAAATCCGTAGCTAAAGAAAGTGGCTGGCCATTACAAGTAGAATGGGGACTTATTGGGTCCTGTACAAACTCTTCTTATGAAGATCTTACGAGAGCTGCTTCCATTGCCAAACAAGCGGTGCAGAAAAAGCTAGTCACCAAAGCAGAATTTGGAATTAATCCTGGCTCCGAGCAAGTTCGCTTTACAGCCGAAAGAGATGGATTACTCGATGTATTTGAAGATCTCAATGCAAAAATATTTACTAACGCCTGTGGTCCGTGTATTGGGCAATGGGCAAGAGAAGGCGCTGATAAACAAGAAAAAAATTCAATCATTCATTCCTTTAATCGCAACTTCTCTAAACGTGCGGATGGAAATCCCAACACCCATGCTTTTGTTGCCTCGCCAGAAATGGTTGCAGCCGTTGCAATTTCTGGGCGCTTAGATTTTAACCCTATTAAAGACACGCTGTTAAATGAGGATGGTGAAGAAGTTAGCTTGTCACCGCCAACAGGCTTAGAGCTTCCTCCAAAAGGCTTTGATGTAGAAGACAATGGCTATCTCGCTCCAGTTGAGGACGGAAGTGCAATTGAAGTTGTCGTTAAAGAAGATTCTGAACGTTTAGAACTACTGACTCCTTTCCAAGAATGGGATGGTGAAAACTTGATGGGAGCCCGATTGTTAATTAAAGCCCTTGGAAAGTGTACTACAGATCACATTTCTATGGCAGGGCCTTGGTTGCGTTATAGAGGACATTTGGATAATATTTCTAACAACTGTTTAATTGGAGCTGTAAATGCCTTTAATGAAAAAACAAACTTTGTTAAAAATCAACTGAACGGAGAATACGGAGGAGTACCTGATACACAGAGAGCCTACAAAGCTGCTGGAATCCCAACCATTGTTGTGGGAGATCATAACTATGGAGAAGGTTCTTCAAGAGAGCACGCAGCTATGGAGCCTAGACACCTTGGTGTTAAAGTTGTCCTTGTAAAATCGTTTGCACGTATCCACGAAACCAACTTGAAAAAACAAGGGATGTTAGGGATTACTTTTGCCAATGAAAACGACTATGATTTGATTCAAGAAGATGACACCTTTAATTTTATCGATTTAGCTGAATTTGCTCCTGAAAAACAGCTGACCATTGAGGTCGTTCATGGGGACGGTTCTAAAGACACCATCATTACCAATCACACCTATAACGCTTCTCAAATTGAATGGTTTAAAGAAGGTTCTGCCCTCAATTTGATCAAAAAGGAAAATGGCGCTTAATTTTTTAATTAAATGCTCAAGTATAAAAAAACGCCTTCGGGCGTTTTTTTTATTTAATTGAATCGTTACACTTTAAGTTTTATCAGAAATACCTGTCCCCCACTTTTAAAAGTCTTTAAAAATCAATTATATTTCCTCTTTTTCTTCCACTCAAATAAAATCAAACGCTATTTTTTTTAGCAATCAAGCCCCTTTGAAAGGCATAAAAAAAATATGCTTTTAACAACCGCTGGGAGATATTTAGAGGGATTTTAAAACAGTAAAGATGGAAGCCTACGAAGATGGAAGCGGGAGTAGGGTTTCTTTCTAAAAAAAACCTAAAGCGGCGCTTTAATATGATTGAGCCAATGTCGGGATTTGAACCCGAGACCTCTTCCTTACCAAGGAAACGCTCTACCCCTGAGCTACATCGGCTTTTGATCCCGCAAATTTAATTTATTTTTATAAATTCCAAGGTTTTCTCCTGATAATTATTAAGCGTCTGTTCTGTTATCTGAATTGGCAGTTTCATAAAAAAATCCTACTTTTAGTATACCCAAACTTATTATCATGCGCCAAGCGAACTATTTGTTCATCTTTTTTCTTTTTTACACTTCCATTTTTTCCCAAGTTGTTAATGACTCTACAAAAGTAGGTTTGGTTCTTAGTGGTGGAGGAGCAAAAGGGATCGCCTATATCGGAGTGTTGCGTGTTTTGGAAGAAAACGAAATTCCAATTGATTATGTTGTAGGGACTTCTATTGGTGGAGTTATTGGGGGGTTTTATGCTGCTGGATATTCACCCGATGAAATGGAAGCAATTATTGCCGACCCCAAAACCTCTAATTTTATTAGCGGAAAAACGCAGCAAGGTTATCATCTTTTTTATAACAATCATTTAAAACCAGCTAATTTATTCTCCCTTCAATTTACAAGTACTAAAAAAAACAAATTGAGTTTTTCCCCACACGTTATTAATGCTTCGACTATGCAGCTGGAATTCAATAAATTTTTTTTTAAAGCCAATAAAGTTTCACAGTCAAACTTTAATCAATTGTTTGTCCCATTCAGAACAGTATATTCCAATATTAAAAAAGGGAGCTACGAACACAAAAGTCAAGGGCTTTTAGCCAACCATATTCGTGCAACTATGAATGTTCCACTATTTTACCCCAAGCACCATATTGAGGAGGAAGTCAAGTTTGATGGAGGTATCTATAACAACTTCCCCGTTCGCGTAATGAACAAGGAATTTAACCCGAGTCACATCATCGGTGTACAAACTGGTGGACATTTAATTGATGAGTCTAAAAATGATGATTTAAACGCTGGGAATCTAGAGTATCTTTTTACTAAAGTGCTGGTGAATAATTCTGAATACGAAGCAATGCAGCCTGAAAAAGACATCTTTATCAATCCACAATTAGGAGATCTTAGTGCCTTTGATTTTAAGAAGTATAAGGACCTTATTCAAATTGGAGAAGAAAGTACTCGTTCTAAATTAGATGAGATTCGGAAAAAAATAAAAAGAAAAACAACGCAAAAAAGTATTGCAGAAAAAAGAAAAGAATTCAAAAATAATTTCGATTTTTCGGAATTTAATTCCTTATCTATAACCTCAAGACCCTCCAAAGAAACGCAGCATTCCTATCTTAAAAAAATATTACAACCCAATAAAAACACTTTTGACTTTTCCGCATTTGAAAAGGGCTACCATCGTTTAGCCAGCAGTTCTTTTTTTGATAATTTAAACCCACAATTCCTTTATGACTCAGAAAAAGAAAAACATCATATTAAATTAGAATACAACCCAGAAAATAAGATAAAACTAAATATGGGAGGAGCGATTGCCTCACAAGGACTTGGATTTATCTACGGTGGTTTTGATTTACAATTCCTCAACAAAACGATGAAGGAAGTCTATGGCGACTTTTTTTACGGTGAATTTAAAAAGTATGTTGATGCAGGAATAAAACATTACTTTCCAACAAAAATTCCACTCTTTACTTCATTGTATTACAAAGGAAGTTGGTATGATTATTTAAAGTCATCAAAACTTGATTTTGATTATCAAAACTTAGTTTTTTGCAACTTAAAGGAACACACACCAGGTATTAAACTAGGCATTCCTTTTTTTAAGGAAGGACTCTTGACTCTCTATGGGGAGATCTATAATGGTCGCTATGTTCACAGTGTCAATCTTTTTGAATTCAGGTATAAAGATGACATAATAAAACATCGCCTGTGGGGACCTAAGTTTGGACTTCGCTTTAAAAAATCAACGCTAAATGCACCACAACATGCTACCAAAGGGACACAAATCAAATTTCATCTCTACCGAATTCTAAGCAAACATAAATTAGCAATAAATACGTTTGATGAATCGAATTTTGACTACCAAACCCTCAATAGCTCAAAAACAAATCGCTATGCTTGGAATTATGCAAAATTAGAACTAGAAAAGTATGTGCATTTCAAGCGATTAAAATGGTTTGATTTAGGCTTAGAGTTAGAAGCTGTCTATTCCAGTAAAAAAGATTTTAAGTCTAGTTTTATTGCCAAAGAAACTGGCGATGAATATAAGATTAACTTATTTCCTTTATCGTTTTTGACAACTCCTCAATTTTTCCCTTTTTGGAACAGTGAACGTTTTCTATCTACCTTCCACATCGCTTCCAGTTATGTCGCTTTAGGAGTGCAACCGATCATTCATATTAACAAAAAAATGCATCTGCGGTTTCCCACCTATTTTTACAATTATTTTTTTGATGAATTTGAAACAGAAGCGAATAATGATACATTAAAAATTAACCCTAATTTGTTTTCCGAATTCTTCGTCAACAATGGTATTCACTTGGTTTATAAAACCCCTTTTTTTCCGATAAGTATAGGTGTGAATCGGTACGATGCATTAGTCTATGAAAAGGTGGATTACAATTTCTTTTTAAAGATTGGCTATACGCTAGGAAATAAAATGCAATTGAAATAAAAAAGAGCGGGAGACCGGGCTCGAACCGGCGACAATCAGCTTGGAAGGCTGAAGCTCTACCAACTGAGCTACTCCCGCTTTTATGCTGTATAAAAGTCCACTTAATTGACTTGTGTTGGCATTGCAAATATAAGCAATTGAAATCAATTACACCTTGCAAATAAGTCTGTGTTGTTTGTGGGGAGAGCAGGATTCGAACCTGCGAAGGTAAAAACCAACAGATTTACAGTCTGTCCTCGTTGGCCGCTTGAGTATCTCCCCTAATTTCAAAAAACTGAGCCGATGGAGGGACTCGAACCCACGACCTGCTGATTACAAATCAGCTGCTCTAGCCAGCTGAGCTACATCGGCTTGTTTACCCTCCATAAAGGTTTCCCTTATTTTGGTCTGCAAATAAAGTGCTATTTTTTATGGTTTCAAAACAAAAAATAAAAAAGATTTGATCTAAATACGAATTTTTTCTTTACGCTTTTTTAGGATGCGTTCCGCAGCGTCTGAAGCTTTGTCAATTGCCTCCTCAAAGGAAGAACTAATCTTTTTAACAATAACATCATCACCTGGAATGCGGATTTTTAATTCCGCTTGTTTATTTACTCTATTAGAAACATTTTCAACTTTTGTAAAAATTGAAACGTCCACAATCCTGCCATAGATTTGGTAACACTTTTCGATACGCCTTTGGGCGAAATCAATTAATTTTTGATCGGCTTTGTAATTAATGGCTTGGAAGTTGATTTGCATAGAAATAAATGTTTAAGATTAATGTTTAGCACGAGGATGTGCTTTCGCGTAGGTTTTTTGAAGTTGCTTCATACTGGTATGAGTATATAATTGCGTAGCTGCAATACTTTCATGACCCAATAATTCTTTTACTGAATTGATTTCAGCACCACGATCCATTAAATGGGTTGCAAAAGAATGTCGAAGCATATGAGGGCTTTTTTTGGTTTTTGTTGATACCCTATTAAAATACGTATTTACGGTTTTATAAACAAAAGAATTACTTAATTTTTTCCCTTTTGATGACAAAAGAAAGTAGGGAGTCTCCTTAGAAATTGTTAGTGTATTTCGCTCCAATAAGTATTCATTTAACTGTGTAATGATCTCAGGAAGTAAAGGGATGGTCCGCTCTTTATTGCGTTTACCCAAAACCTTCAACAGCAGATCCGAAAATCGAACATCTTGCATTTGCAAGTGAATCAGTTCACTCCTTCGAATTCCAGTATAATAAAATAAAGAGATGATTGTTTTTTGAAGCACTCCAACATAGTCATCGGTAAAATAGTCCCCATTGAGAAGGGTGTTGACTTCCTCTTGAGAAAAAGGAACATCAATTTTTTTTGCAACTTTTAAAGGTTTATGATGTTGTAAGGGCGTTGTTTCATTTTCACCAATACGCATTAAAAACTTATAGTAGGAGCGCAAAACAGAGATCTTTCTATTGATGGAACGATGGCTAATGTCACATTCAACCATACTGACAATCCAGGAGCGAATTTCACTGTAAGAAACCTCTTCAAGTTTTTGATCATCATAGCGCTCAAGAAAAACTTCAAAAGCTTTTAAATCCTTCCGATAAGCCGTTTGTGTGTGAACCGAATACTTTTTTTCGAGAGCTATATAATCGATAAATTTTTCAAGGGACATAAAAAAACGTTGTATCTCAAAGTTAGTTAACTTAAAAATACAACGTTGTTAAAAATTTCAAAAAGAATTAAATATTCTCTTTATCGCGAAGACCTTGAATGTACTGCGCTTTTTGAATTTTTTCTCTATTCTTGACGGATGGCTTGGTAAACTGTTTGCGTTTACGCAATTGCATCATTCCACCGGTTTTATCAAATTTACGTTTAAAACGCTTTAAAGCCCGGTCGATGTTTTCTCCTTCTTTTACGGGTATGATCAACATAATTTAGCACCTCCTTTCATAAGGGTGCAAATATAGAAAAAAACGTTGGTTTAACTTAAAACTTTACAAAAAATAAAGGCTTAAATGCTATCGAGTAGTTTACGAGAAATAACCAGTTTTTGAATTTCACTAGTTCCTTCGCCAATGGTACACAGTTTACAGTCTCTAAAGAACTTTTCGACAGGGTAATCTTTTACAAAACCGTAACCACCATGGATTTGAACCGCTTCATTCGCTACTTTAACAGAAACTTCTGAGGCAAATAGTTTCGCCATCGCCCCTTGTTGGGTGACTTGCTCTCCATTGTTTATCATCTCTGAAGCCTTTTTAGTTAGTAAAACTGCAGCCTCGATTTCGGTTGCCATTTCAGCCAACTTAAACGATATTCCTTGAAAACTACTTATAGGACGTCCAAATTGGTGGCGTTCTTTTGAATATTTTAAAGCTGCATTAAAAGCACCTTTGGCAACCCCTAACGAAAGTGCTGCAATAGAGATTCTCCCACCATCTAAAATTTTCATGGACTGGATAAAGCCTTCACCTACTGGTCCAAGACGATTATCGTCAGGAATAATACAGTTATCAAAAACCATTTCTGCGGTTTCAGAAGCCCGCATTCCTAATTTATTTTCTTTTTTTCCTGCACTAAATCCGGGAGTACCTTGTTCCACTACAAAAGCGGTCATTCCTCGATTGTCGCCTTTCTCCCCATTACGGGCAATCACTACAGCAACATCACACGATTTTCCATGCGTAATGAAGTTTTTTGTACCATTTAAAACCCATTGATCACCTTGTTTTTTTGCAGTAGTATGCATGCCTTTAGCATCTGAACCCGTGTTGTGTTCTGTAAGACCCCAAGCACCAATCCATTCGCCTTTTGCAAGAAGAGGCAACCAACGTAGGCGTTGTTCTTCATTCCCAAATTTGTAGATATGGTTTGTACATAAGGAGTTGTGTGCTGCAATAGAAAGCCCAATGGAAGGATCTACAATAGAGATGGCCTCTATCATAGCAACATATTCATGATAGCTCATCCCAGAACCGCCATAAGCTTCAGGAATTAATATTCCCATAAAACCTAAAGCACCCGCTTCTTTTAAAACATCCTTAGGAAAAAACTGCGCTTCATCCCACTCCATCACAAAGGGTGCAATCCTCTTCATTGCAAACTCTTGTGCAGCTTCTGCAACCATTTTTTCTGTTTCCGATGTAAAAGTCTGTTGGGAAATATTCGCTTCTAACATAGTTGAATTTTAAAACAAATATAGCATTATTCTATTTACTTTATTTGTATCACCTTTGAATATTTCAAGGAGTTCTTCTCTCCCTATCTTTCCTTTTTCTGTTCGTAAGGCAATTATTTTTCTTGCTTCTTGATTATTGATGTAGGGAAGCTCTCGCAATTCATTTAAGCTAATTTGATCGAGTGCTTTTTTTTCAATTGTTGGACGGCTTTGAATTTCAAAACGCTCAAAAAGCCGCTTAACAACGAGAGAATCCAAACCGTACACGTCATAACATTGCTCTAAGAAAGAAAATCCCTGAAGATAATTCCGAAATTTTATAATACGGGCAGCTAATTTGGAGCCAATACCCCGCACTACTTGTAAATCCATCGCACTAGCTGTATTGAGATCTTTTTTGGGAAACACCTTTTTTTTAAAGGAGGTTTTAGTCGTGGCTTTATTAACCCATGAGGGGAACTTTAAATAGGGGGATAAGACCTGCACTAATGAATCAGAAATACCAGTGACTCGTTTAAATTCGACAGCCGAATTGACATACTTTCCTTGTTTACGAAATGCTAATAAACGATCAAGTGCTTCGGGTTTTATCCCTAGTTGATAAGCCCGATAGTCGGACAAATAGTTTGGATTAAAGGGGTAAATTTGTTGTTTTTTAGGCTGATTGTGTTCCCGTATCGAATCTAAAAGCTGTTGATAATAATTACTTAAAATGACCTCCTCCTTTGGAGCGTTGGAGGGGGTTAAATGAAAGAGGGCCGTCAATCCAACCAACACGACCGCCAATAAAAAAACGGCCCACTGATTCCGATTTGAAAGCAGTAAAGGCCGTCTTCTGTAATTCATAAATGATTTAGCTTTTGACCATGTCTTTTATTGCAGTGGTATATCGTGTCAACTCCTCACGAACACGTGGGAATAAGAGTAAAAGACCTATCATGTTTGGGAAAACCAATGCTAAAATCATGGCATCGGAAAACGTCCACACTGCTGACATATCTCCAGCTGCTCCAATCACGATAAAAATTAAAAATAACGACTTATATGTTAAGTCAGAAAGTTTGCTTTTACCAAAAATAAACATCCAAGATTGTAAACCGTAGTATGACCAAGAAATCATTGTAGAAACTGCAAACAAGACCACAGCAATCGTAAGGAAAGGTCCTGAAAAAGCAATGTATTTAGAAAATGCAGCTGCCGTAATTCCAGCACCTTCCACTTCTACCCCGTCAATGAGTACTTTTCCACCAACACCACCATAATCAAATACAGTACTGTCACCGTTAAAAATGATGATTACTAATGCTGTCATGGTACAAATCACAACGGTATCGATAAAAGGCTCTAGTAAGGCAACTAAACCTTCTGAAGCAGCATATTTTGTTTTTACTGCTGAATGCGCAATAGAGGCAGAACCAGCTCCAGCCTCATTGGAAAAGGCTGCCCGCCTAAACCCAGTGATCAACACTCCTAAAAGACCTCCCAGTCCTGCTTGAGGATTAAACGCTTGCGAGAATATCATTCCAAAAGCATCATCAACAAAACTAAAGTTAGTCAAGATAATATAGATACACGCCAACAGATACATTAAAGCCATAAAAGGCACTACTTTCTCTGTTACCGAAGCAATACGTTTGATCCCTCCAATGATGATAATCCCTACCAAAACCATCATGATCACTCCGATGATGGTTCGAGCACTTCCTCCAGTCATTCCAAAAGAACTTACCAACTGCATGGCCGCTTGATTGGACTGTGCAGCATTTCCACCTCCAAAAGAAGCTCCAATACACAATAGTGCAAACACTACCGCTAAAAATTTTCCTAATTTCTGAAATCCGCGCTCTTCTAAACCTTTCGTTAAATAATACATCGGGCCACCATAAACGGTCCCATCTTCCCCAATATCACGGTATTTCACCCCGAGTGTACATTCTACAAATTTGGTGGACATTCCTAGTAATCCACATAAAATCATCCAAAAAGTTGCTCCAGGTCCACCAACAGCAATTGCTAAGGCTACACCTGCAATATTTCCATTTCCGACGGTTCCTGAGACTGCAGTTGCTAATGCTTGAAAGTGACTTACTTCACCTTCTTCACTTTCATCGCGGATGGTATCTTTAATATCACCATCAATGGCCAAGTCATCAGTCAATGCTTCATGATGATCCAAGGAATCGTATTTTCCACGAACCGTGTTGATAGCCATACCAAAACCACGAATATTAATAAAACCAAAATAAAAGGTAAAAAACAAGGCGCCTCCTACCAATAAAAAGATAATGGTTGGAATTTCCGTACCCGGAAAGTTGTGTAATACAACATTCCCCCACCAATCTGCAATCGGTGTAAAGGCTTCGTTAATCCGTTCGTCCAAGCCACGTTCTTGTGCACTTAAAGGAGTCACAAATAAAGCACTCAGTACAAATGTTGTGATAATAAATCGTATGTTTTGAATTTTCATAATTTGGTTTCAATGAATAATAGAAAGCAATATCCTAAAAAGCTTCTTAATATCAAACTATTCCATTGGAAAGATTAATAATTTCATAAGGAATTATTAAATAAAAAGAGCTATTTCTAAAAATTATCCCAAGTAAATAAAACGACTTCTCTATGACGACTAACGAAACTTACTGAGCGTTAAAATTTAATCTTTGGTGTTAACAAATACCCTTGTTTTTAGATGGCTTCGCATCATAAACGAATTGTTAAGGGTTTGCTTTGGGTTAATACGATCAATTTAAACGATTTAAAGAAGTGAATCTCGATGGGCTATACTTGGGGATACTTAATTTTTTTTTATCGTGTCATTTATTTCAATGTAAATCAATCACTTAAGAATTCATTACTGGAAAACAACCGCTCTAGAACATTACCCCAACCCAAACAAAGTATTTAATTTTTTGAGGGAAGGGCGATTTCCTAAGACGATCAGTTTTGCCCCAGGTTCCATTTTCAGTTTTGAATCTGGATTGATTTGTTGTTTTCCTGTGGCATCACGAAAGCCTACAACAGTACACCCTGTGGTATTACGCAAATCCAATTCAGCCAATGATTTGTGGTGAAAAGAAGCAGGTAATCGTACGATAGCGACCTCTTCCAATTTAGGGGTTTCAGCATTATCAAACATAGAGAGTGTTTCGATAAAACGAACCACGTTGGGCACGGTGAGAAGGGCTGCCATATAATCTCCTCCGATTTTGTCTGGCATGATTACATGATCGGCGCCAGCCAAAAAAAGTTTTTGTTGACTGGATTCCTTTGAGGCACGACTCACAATGGTCATTTTAGGTTGTAATTGTCGTGCAGAAAGAACGATAAACAGATTGTCCGCATCATTGGGTAAGGCAGCAATTAGGTGGTGAGCTGCATTAATATTACAAGCTTTCAAATGTTCATCGACGAGGGCATTACCTTCAAAAAAAAGAACCTCGTTACGATGCTGAGCTATCAAAGAGGAATCTTTTTCAATAACGATATAGGGATGTTGATGGCGCTTTAGGCGTGTCACAGCCTGCCGACCATTTCGACCATAACCACAAACAATGGTATGGTCTTTAAGGGATTTTATCATCTTTTTATTTTTTTTATTGAGGTGTATTTTTTCCGCCCATACATTGATAACATATTCGATAATTTGACGCACTGCAAAAGCAAAAACAATAAAACTTACGATAATGTAAATAATCGTAAAAAGTTTTCCGCCTTCATCCAAAGGCGTCACTTCATAGTAACCAACAGTACTAATGGTTATTACCGTCATATAGATGGCTTGGAGAACGTCTTGTTGACCGCCAATAAAATAAAAGCCAAGAACACCAATCAAAAAAATAAGTGAAATTAAAAACAGTGCAACAAGAAGGGGACGATTGGGGTGGAGCATTTAGTTAGAGGTCAAAAACCGAACTCCTTTTGGTATAAATCATATCTTTTAATTTGAGCCAAAAGGCAAGGGTGAGGTAAATAATAAACCCTCCTGCAAGGGTTGTAAAAGAGGCATAAATAAAAAACAAACGTACATTTTTAACGCTCATTCCCAAAAATTCAGCCAAACGGGTGGAAACAGCAAAGCCGTGTTTTTCAAAAAAATGTCGAAGCCCGTTTACTTGTAACATCTTGTAAAATTAATCTTTTAAAAAATAAAATCCCAAAGCACACGAAAGACATTTTTTTAAATCGCAGTACTTCTTCTTAAGGTGAAGCAAGCTTTGGCTGTCCATACCCGAATTAACGGGGACACCTAATCGAGTAAAAGAAGCCGTAATTACATTGTGTTCACTCGGTATTTGGCTTCCCCATTCAAAAAGGGGACTAACAGCATCCAAATCTTTAAATTGGGCATATGCAAATCGAATCGGCAACAGCGTATTAATTAAAAGTAAATCAAAAAAACGGGGGCTAATTTTTTTAGGTAAAGAACGACTTGGAACTCCGAAATTATAATGGGTTTTCCAATAGTCTGAGGTAGCAGAAGTAAAATAAAGGGAAGCCTTTTCTGGAGTGGCGGCATCAATGACCCGCTGAAACAAAATCCCTTGATCAGAAAACAACTGTGCTAATTGTGCCAATCGAACTGTTGGAAAATTGGCAGGTCGTAAGCGTGCAAAAACAACGCTCCTTTTGGGAACGGGGCGCAGTCGGTATTTCTTTTTTATGAAAGCATAGCGACTTTTCAGATCTTGGTAGTAATTTAATTCTGACTCTTCCGATAAAAGTCTAGCCTGCCCCATAAAAAGTGCTTCCAATTGAACGACATCACTACGGAGTTTTCGAACGATTTTAAAAGGGAAACTCTGGGCAACTTCCAAAAAGGCTTTACCATTGACATTCAATCCAAACCCTTGAAACAACATACGAAAAAACACAGCCGCCCAATCGTTTTGAGTTGCTGCCAAATGAGCGTTTACCACGCT
>CBFIJI010000018.1:0-25240 GCA_965662885.1 Flavobacteriaceae bacterium
TCGTGGAATCGCTAAACGTACCAACTCTACTTTTGGGTAGCGATTTTCTCGTGTAATCGGATCCCTATCTGCCAAAATAGTCCCAATTTCTACCCCGCGAATCCCTGCTGTGATGTATAATTCTATCGCTAAAGATTGTGCTCGGTATTCTTCTTTTTGGATAGTGGGTACAAACTTATCGGCATCGAGATAGATCGCATGTCCTCCAAAAGGTTGCTGAACAGGAACATCAAAGGAAAGCAGTCGATTTCCCAAATAATGGACTTGATGTATTCTGCTTTCTAAATAGTCAAAAGAAGTTGCTTCCTCCAACCCTACAGCCAGTGCACCCATATCTCTTCCTGACATTCCTCCATAGGTGATAAACCCCTCATACATGATATTATAGGTGATGCATTGGTTGTAAACATCGATATCATTCAAGGCAATAAACCCTCCCATATTGACAATACCGTCTTTTTTGGCACTCATGACCATTCCGTTACCATAGGAAAAAAGTTCTTTGACAATTTCTTTAATGCTTTTGTCTTGATAACCGTGTTCGCGAGTTTTTATGAAATAGGCGTTTTCAGCAAAACGGGCTGCATCAAAGTATAGGGGAATATTGTAGGCGCTACACAAGGCGCTGACAGCTCGGATATTTTCCATAGAAACGGGTTGCCCTCCTATTGAATTACAAGTCACAGTGATCAAAACCAATGGGATCTTATCCCTTGGGGTAGTGTCAAATACGTATTTTAACTTATGGAGGTCAATATTGCCTTTAAAGGGATGTTGTTTGGAAGTATCAAAAGCCTCTTCAATGGTGCAGTCAACGGCTTGTGCTTTTCGAAATTCAATATGTCCTTTGGTGGTGTCAAAATGGGCATTTCCAGGAACGATATCTCCTTTTTTTAGGAGGGCTGAAAACAAAACGTTTTCCGCGGCCCGTCCTTGATGTGTAGGAATAAAATGGGTGTAACCTGTAAGGCGTTTGACGGTGTCATCTAATTTTTTGTAGGAACGTGATCCGGCATAGCTTTCATCGCCTTTCATTACTTCCGCCCACTGTTCATCAGACATGGCTCCTGTACCTGAATCGGTGAGTAAATCAATGATAACTTGGTCGCTAGAGAGCTTGAATAAATTGTACTGTGCTTCTTTGATCCATGTTTTTCTTTGGGCAACAGTAGAGCGGCTGATGGTCTCAACCATTTTTGTTTTATAGGGTTCAATATAAGGTAGTTTCATAATAACATGACTTTTATTGTGGTGAAAAAAAGGTGCTTAATTTTTATTTAAAAAAAGAAATAGAAATTATGAACAGGGGAAGTGGTCTCTGTTTTTTAGATTGCGATAAACATTGTAAAATGGGTGTTTTTTAAAAAGCATTATCATCAATTAAAACCATCTAAATTTACAAATTATAATTTATACCCTTTTCTCAGACTCCTAACTTTACTTAAAGTAGCTCCTTTCCTTTGATTCCCATTATCATATAGGGTTTTTATTAGTTGGCTACTCAACTGTTGATGTGCTTTACGAGGGTTTATTGAAATAGTAATATTTTAACCATATCGTCAATAAACATCTAAAGAATACAGGTATTTTTTGTGATATGAATGAATTTTTTATTTTGTTACTATTAACTTCTTTAGTTCCTTTAAAAAGTAGTATCCTTGCGACTTTTTAGTCCTTATGCGTAATTACTTTAATGCCCTTACCCAGAACACGAACAAAGATATTCTCAGTGGAATTACTGTCGCTCTTGCTTTGGTTCCCGAAGCAGTTGCTTTTGCATTTGTTGCAGGGGTAGATCCACTGGTGGGACTTTATGCCGCCTTTATGATTGGTTTAATCACGGCTGTTTTTGGTGGACGACCAGGAATGATTAGTGGAGCTACAGGTGCACTAGCGGTGGTGATGGTGAGTTTGGTGGCACAAGGAAATGCTAAAGGTGTTGAAGGGGAGAACTTAGGTTTGTATTATCTTTTTGCGACAGTCATCTTTATGGGGATAATTCAGATGGCAGTTGGTTTTTTAAAATTAGGAAAATTTGTGCGGTTAATTCCACATCCTGTGATGATGGGTTTTGTAAATGGTTTGGCTATTGTCATTTTTTTATCGCAACTCGGCATGTTTACAACAACGGTAAATGGAGAGTCACAATGGCTTGAAGGGCAGGCCTTGTTTACGATGTTGGGCTTAGTGGCTTTAACAATGGCAATTTTGTATTTTTTACCCAAGTTAAATAAAAAATTACCAGAAGCATTGATTGCTATTGGTGTGGTTACTGCGATTGGGCTTTTATCCAATCTAGAAGTGGCTACTGTTGGAAGTTTTATCGCTGATGGTGGAGGAGAAGGATTAAAAGGAGGTCTTCCTCAATTTCAATGGGCACTATTTAGTAAACTACCCTTTACCCTAGACACCCTTGTGTTTATTGCTCCTTATGCTGTTATTTTAGCAGCTATCGGATTAATTGAGTCGTTGATGACACTCAACCTTGTGGATGAGCTTACGGAATCCCGAGGAAATGCCAATCGTGAGTGTTTAGCACAGGGAGGTGCGAATATCGTTACTGGACTATTTGGAGGTATGGGAGGCTGTGCAATGATTGGTCAGTCGATAATCAATATTAAATCTGGAGGTAGGACCCGACTTTCAGGCATTGTTGCTGCTTTGATGTTGCTGTGTTTTATTCTTTTTGCGTCTTCTTTAATTGAGCAAGTCCCCATTGCGGCGCTGGTGGGAGTGATGTTTATGGTGGTTATCGGAACCTTTGCATGGAGTAGTTTTCGTATTCTTCATAAAATTCCTGTGAGTGATGCTTTAGTGTTGGTTAGTGTTTCGGCACTTACTGTATTTTTTGATCTTGCGATTGCTGTTTTAGCTGGGATCATTATCAGTGCTTTGGTTTTTGCATGGGAAAATGCCAAACGAATTCGGGCACGGAAGCACTTTTTGGAGAATGGGACGAAAGTTTATGAAATATGGGGTCCCTTATTTTTTGGCAGTATCCAAGATTTTAAAAGTAAATTTGATGTACAACAAGATCCAGATACTGTAATAATTGATTTTATGGAATCACGAGTTAGTGATCATTCTGCCTTAGAAGCTCTTAGTCAATTGGTGGAAAAATACGAAGCGATAGGAAAAAAAATCACCATTCAACATTTAAGTCAAGAATGTCAAAAGTTGATGCTTAAGGCTTCTCCAAAAATGCATCAAGTCATTGAAAAAAGTATTGATGATCCCCGTTATCATGTAATGGTTCAAGTCAATGAATTGCCTTAGTTTTAAGAGCTGTTTCTTGTCGTTTTATCTTTTTCCAAAGCGACTGGACCAGTCTTGATGTAGTTGTTCTTTTTTAATGCGTTCTTGTACCTTGGGGTCATTGAGTAGGGGATGGTGAACCCCTTGAGAGGTCAAATGGTATTCATCACAATCCAAACAGCGATAATAGTTGCTTGCTGCTTTAACAAAACGAATGTGAGAGCGAATTAAGGCTTCTTGAACTTCCGCTTCCGAATAGTATCCGATTTTATTATGACTACAGGCCATTGCAATTGCTTTGTTTTGCTAAAGTAAGCCTTCTGCTAGATTTTTAAAATAGTAGGTTTTGATTTATTTTAGAAGCTATTCAACCAATCTTCCATTCGTTCCGTCCAACCTTGTAAATGACCTTTTCCAAGGGCTAGTCCATAGCCATGTCCTCCATAAGAATAAATATGTAGTTCGCTTTGAACTTCAAATTTTTGAAGGGCTTTATAAAAAAGTAAACTGTTACTCACTGGTACTGCTTTGTCGTCAGCGGAATGAATCAAAAAGGTGGGTGGGGTGTTTTTAGTCACCTGAAGTTCGTTGGAGTACAGGGAAACTAAAGAATCTAAGGGGGACTTTCCCAATAAATTATCTTTAGAGCCTTGATGGGTATGTTCGGCCTTCATACTGATGACGGGATAAACCAAGATACTAAAATCGGGTCGTGCATTTCGACGATCTATTTCATCCATTGGGGTAAAACTTTCTTGTTGATAGTGGGTAGCTAGCGTTGCTGCCAAATGTCCCCCTGCGGAAAACCCCATAACCCCTATTTGATTTGGGGAAAGATTCCATTTTTCAGAATGCTCGCGAATGAGTCTAAGGGCGCGTTGTGCATCTTGTAGGGGAGCGAGATGGGAAACAGCAACCGACTTTGCTTGGGGCATCCGATATTTTAACACAAATGCTGCAATGCCCTTGGAATTTAATAATTTGGCAATATCGCTGCCTTCCCAATCATAAGCCAACCCCTCATAGCCTCCGCCAGGGCAAATGAGTATTGCTTTTCCATTGGCATTAGCTTTGGAGGGTAAATAGACGGCTAAGGAGGGCTTTTGAACCTTACGTATCCAGAAAATATCTCCTTGTGTTTGGACTTCTTTTTCTGTAGCAGGTTGAAAATTGGGAATTTCATCGGGCCATAGCGGTAGGATTTCGGATTGCCCAAAAGTAAATAGTGGCAGTGCAAGCAGTATCCAAGAAATTAGGCCTTTAAATAAGTGGTTATATGTGTTTTTCATTTTCTAAAATTAGGAAGTCATCACGGAAAA
Source organism: Flavobacteriaceae bacterium (assembly GCA_965662885.1). Taxonomy (GTDB): domain Bacteria; phylum Bacteroidota; class Bacteroidia; order Flavobacteriales; family Flavobacteriaceae; genus CBFIJI01. Next base: position 4,575 of record CBFIJI010000018.1, read on the forward strand.
CCCCAATAAACAAACTGTTTTTTTGATAGTGAGTGCTTTTAATAGAAACTTATCTAAAGTTTTTTTCTGCTTAGGCGTTGATGACAGTCATTTTATTTTGATAAGAAAATAAATCACAAAACCAAAAACAAAAGGGAATGCTGTTTTGATGCTGTGAATCTTTTTTTAGGGTTTTATAGGTTCTGAATACGTTTTTCCTTTACTCAATATTAGGGATTTTTTAAAAATGAGGTAAGCAAAACAAAAGGGAGGAAACTCCCCCTTTTCTTTAGCGCAGCCTTTTTGTAGTTTGGGTTTGATTAGAAATTACCCAAAAGAAAATAAATCAAAAGGGTAGTAATTGCTAAGAAAATTGAAAAGCCTTTGGTGTACTTCCAAGGCTTCATTTCAACCATTTTTAAATCTTTTATTTGAAAGTTTTTTTGATGGGGAACCCAAACAGATACTAGCCCCATCACCGCCATGTTAAGGACAAATTCGATACCCCAAATATGGACAAAATGGAGGTCAACTTTAAAAATAAAGGTACAGAAGATATAAAAGCATAAACCGACCACTAAAGCTAATTTTGCCGCCAATGCGGAGATTCTTTTAATAAAAAACCCAGCCAACATGATGGAGGCAATGGGGATAAAGAAAATTCCGTTGAGTTGTTGTAGCAATTGATAGAGTCCGTCGGGGGCATTGGCCACTAATGGCGCCACAGCAATGGCAAAAAGTGCTAAGATGGCTGAGGTGATTTTTCCAATTTTAACGAGTTGGGAATCTCCCACATTTTGATTGAGATGTCTTTTGTAAATATCAATACTAAAAATGGTGGCTGCACTGTTGAGAACACTGTTAAAAGTACTTAAAACGGCACCCATGACGATGGCTGCAAAAAGCCCAACAAAACTAGCGGGTAAAAGGCGTTTGATTAATTCGGGATAGATCATATCCTGTTGACCGTACCATTGATCGCCGTAATAATAAAAGCCAATGACACCAGGAAGGATAATGATTAGGGGAACTAAGATTTTAAGAAAGCCGGTAAAGAGTAATCCTTTTTGTGCTTCTTTTAAATTTTTTGCTCCCAAGGCACGTTGAATGATGGTTTGATTCATACACCAAAAATAGATTTGATTGATCATTAAACCAGTAAAAAGGACTTCAAATGGCAAGACAGAATCACTACTGCCAATGACGTTAAATTTTTCAGGAGCGTGGGTATAAACGGTATTGAGTCCCTCCAGCGGGTTTCCTTCTCCAATATGGAGTAGGGCGATAAAGGGAATGGCTAAACCTCCAACAAGCAAGCCATAGCCGTTAAAAGTATCTGAAACAGCTACTGCTTTGAGTCCGCCAAAAATGGCATAGAGCGAACCAAATAGACCAATGACCCCAATGGTAACATTCATCCCTTGTGTTTTGGAGACTTGTAAGAGTTCGGAAATATTAAAAATGCTTTCTAAATTGATTGCCCCAGTGTAAAGTACAATGGGGAGCAGGGTAACGATGAAGGAGATCATTAAGAAAAAAGCGACCAATGAGCGGGTAAAGCCATCAAAGCGGCTTTCTAAAAACTGCGGGATGGTGGTCAAGCCCATTTTTAAATATTTGGGAACAAAATAGACAGCTGTTAGAATGAGCGCTAGGGCAGAAGTGACTTCCCAAGCAATGATGATAAACCCATTTTTATAAGAAGATCCGTTCATTCCAATTAAATGTTCGGTGGAGATGTTAGTCAGCAACATGGAACCGGCAATGACCCATCCGCTTAGACTTCTCCCGCCTAAAAAATAGCCTTCCTGAGACGTTAACTTTTCCTTTCGTAATCGAAACCAAGAGTAGGCAGCAATAAACAAGGTATAGGCAAAAAAGGGTAAAAATAGTTGCATAAGAAATTAGTTGATAGCAGGGTGGATGGTGTCCACGGCTTGTTTTTGTTTTACGGCTTGTTTTGCCGCTAAGGCGATGGATAAAGCAGCAAGACCATCTTGAGCATTGATAGATGGTTTTTTTTCATTGATGAGTCCTTCTACAAAATGGTGGATGATGTTACGATAGGAATCGGCATAGCGTTCCATAAAAAAATGCTGTGGCCGGGCACTGTGGTATCCTTCTCCATCCCGATAAAAAAGAGCATCCTCTACAATATTTTTGGTTCCATACATCCCCTTGGCTCCAAAGACTTCTATTCGTTGATCGTATCCATAGCAGCTGTTTCTGCTGTTGTCGATGACTGCCATGGCTCCTCCTTTAAACATTAAAGTGGTTACTGCGGTGTCGATATCTTCGTATTGGGCTAAGGGAAGATTTCCAAAAATAGTTCCGGTTGAATGAACACGGACGACTTCATCTGCAACCAGATAACGGGCCATATCAAAATCATGGATAGCCATGTCGAGAAATAATCCACCGGAGGTTTTAATGTAGTCCAAGGGTGGAGGCCCAGGGTCACGGCTAGTGATCTTGACAATTTGAGGAGATCCTGTTTTTCCATTTTTAATGGCGTTTTTCAGTTGTAAAACATGGGGATCAAAGCGTCTATTAAATCCAACCATAAAATGGATACCTGTTGCCTCTATCGTTTCCACGACTTTTTTGACATGTGCTATGGAAAGGTCAATGGGTTTTTCACAAAAAATATGTTTACCTGCCTCAGCAGCCAATAGAATATGTTCATAATGGAAAGCAGTAGGGGAAGCGATAACAACGGCATCAATGGCCTTGTCTGCGAGCATGTCAACAAGGGTGCTGTAGTGTTTTTCGACTCCGTTTTGATGTAAAAATGCTTTTTTATCTTGATTTATAGAGCATCCTGCAACGACTTGTGCATCTTTACAGTACCGCTGAATGTTGGAGAGGTGTACTTTACCTATTCTTCCTAAACCTACAATTCCAAAATTGATCATCCCCTTTAATTATGCTTATTAAAATAAATTAAAAGAATAATTTTTCGGGTAGGTATTTGGCAATTAAAGCTTCGTAATAGGGGCGTAGCGCCTTGGTGTCGGGTGGAACGGGCGCCTTGGAGTACAAGTCGTAGGGGTTGAAACGTTTGACCCATTCAAAATTTTTATGGTCTTCTTCATTCATTAAGTACCCATAGGCATTTTCACGATGTTGGGCATAAAAGGAATGATACCGAATCATATAGAGTGCGGGTTTGGGAAGGTAGTCTTTGACTATTTGATAAAGGTATTCATCGTGTCCCCAACTCATTTTTACCTTATCCAAGCCGCAATGTTCCGAATAAATACCCAGTTTTGTGTTGTATCGGGAATCGTTATAGTCTGGATTTTCATTAAAGAATTCGGGATAGACAATTTTATCTGAAAATTGACAACCCACGGGAAAGGTATCTCCTACTACCGCCCATTGCGGGTCTCCAAAAAGACAAAGAACTTTACCTAGATCATGTAACAGTCCAGTGAGTACAAACCAGTCGGGATGACCGTCTTTTCTAATGGCTTCGGAGGTTTGGAAGAGGTGTTGCAATTGATCCAATTCAATATCAGGGTCACTGTCGTCCACTAGGGTATTGAGATAGTCCAAAGCGTCCCAGATGGTCATTTCCCGTTTGTTAAAGGATAAAAAGTTATCTTCTTTTTCAGCCACAAAGTCAACAGTTTGGTATTGGTGGTTAAGCTGATAGAATTCTCTAACAGTTGCCTCTCTATCGGAGTCCACATAGTTTCGAAATGCTTCCTTTTTTTTGGTCGTTTCAGGGTCAGGATAGCGCTTTAATAAATCGTCCTCCCAATCTTCTACACTGGAAAGGGGGGTCGGGTTGGGTTTTTTCATTGCGTAATGGTTTACTTTGTACGCTTAAATTTAAAGATAATTTTTTAAAAATCAGCGTAAGTTGTGTACCCCTTGCCTTATTGATTTGAGAAGAGGCACTCAATTGTATTTCAGTAAATTGGTTTCTGTTGTGTAATTTTCTCCAAAGTCACTGAAAGAAGGGCTTATAAGTCCTTATTGTTATTCCACTAATTCTTTGATCACGATGTCTTTATACCATACTTCATAAGGATCCCCCGCATGGGTTTGTAAGCAAACACATCCCTTGGAGGGCACGTCGTCTTTCTCAGTGAATTGTGCTGTTGATACATCATTTATTTTAATTTCAATGTCAGCACCCATGGCTTTGATGGAAATTTCGTTCCAAGACAATGGGTCAATCGTTTTCTCCATAAGCTCCTTATCAGCTACCTTATAAATGATCACGGGAAAGATATCTGGTCTAGGATAGCGGGAGGTGTCGGCTCGGTTCTCATCGACCAAACTTCCCCAAAGGGGATAGATTCCTGTAGTATCTTTAGGAGTAAAATCAGAAAATTGAGGGATGGCACTGGCATCGATATATCCGATATCGGCTTGATAGCCCATGACTTCATTGGAGTTGGGTACGCGTTGAGCGCGAAAACTGATTCCACCGTTGATTTTTAAGTCATTAGTGATGAACTTTGCGGCTAATTTTAATTCAAAATTTTTATACTGTTGTTGGGTACAGAGGTAGTAACTTTTATCAATGGGTTCCTCCAGACTACCCCCAACAATAGCTCCTTGTTTGACTTTAAAGAAAGTTGTTGATCCTTCCCAACCGTTAAGCGATTTCCCATCGAACAACTGCTTTTGCTCTGATTTTCTACAGGAAACTAAAATTAAAAGGGCACAGCAGTAGTAGTGAAGTTGTTTGTTTTTGGATCATTTCATTTATTGGTTAGAATAATGGTTTGTTTCCTAAAAAAACTGATTTTTATTTCTTCATGTGTGTTCTGTCCTATTTAGTTCATTTGTGTTTTTGAGGTTGTTTCTTTTTCTTAAAACACCAAGCATCTGTCGAATTCCAACGCTAACTAAAGGTTTTTTTTTGCTGATTTGAATAAAAGGTAAAACGGTTTAAAATAAAATGGTGCATAACAATGATTCTCTTTTAACAAGCCATAAAAAAACCCGTAAAAAGCAATAGCCTTTTACGGGTTTTTTCTCTAATTGATGGAGGGGATATTATTCACCAGCAAATTTTCCAGAATAACGTTTCCAAAGTTTGGTTTGGTGGGTTTCTAGACTAATTTCTCTTCCTTGAATAAAGGCATGAGATAAAATATTGGTTCGCATGTCTAGGGCATCCCCTTTAGAAAGAAAAAGGGTGGCGTCTTTCCCTACGGATAAGGTCCCTACTTGAGCATCAATATTTAATATTTTTGCAGCATTACCAGTAATCAGTTGAACGGCTTTTTCCTTATCCAAACCATAAGCGGCAAAGCTTCCAGCATAAAAAGGTAGGTTTCGGGTGTTCATTCGTTCCATACGTCCACTAACGTCAATACTGACCAGTAGTTCGGCATCCATGAGGGTTTTTGCCATTCGAAAAGGCAATTTGATGTCTTCATCTTCTCCATTGGGCAAACGGTGCGGACGGGAGATGATTACGGGAATCATATGTTCTTTTAAAAAGGAGGTAATCAGATGGGCATCGTTCCCCCCAACCAAAACAATCTTCGCGACTCCAAGACTTTTTAAGGTCGTGATTCCATCGATGATTTGTTTTTCATTATTGGCGTGTAGATAGATTGTTTTATCTCCCTCCAAAACACCAGACATGGCGTGAAAGGGGAGGTGCTTCGGATTTGGATTGGCCAAATACGTTTTTGCCTCCTTAAAGAATTGTGTTATTTCTGTGATCTTTTCAGCATACTTTTTATTCTTTTTAAGACCAGGATCCTCTCCTAACCACCACCGTCCCCGTGTATAGGGGTTGGGCCAGTTTAAATGAATGCCTTCATCTACTTTATATGTCGCATCTTCCCAATTCCAAGCATCCAATTGCATGATGGAAGATTGTCCAGAAAGGGTCCCCCCCCGTGGAGCAACCTGTGCCATCAATACGCCGTTGGGACGCACACTTTCAATCACCTTTGATTCGGCATTGTATGCAATGACACTACGAACATGAGGGATCATATCTCCCAAATCCTGAACGTCGTTCGATGCCCTTACCGCATCTACTTCCACCAAACCAAGGGTGGCGTTTGTAGCAATAAAACCGGGATAAATGTGTTTTCCTGTAGCATCGATGGTGATGTCATAGGTACCCTCGACTTGGTCTTGAGTACTTACCCAGGTGATTTTTCCTTTGTCAAAACCAATGGCACTGTTTTCAACAACGGTTCCATCGCCAATATGAGCGGTAGCACCGAGGATAAGAATACTGTTTTGTTGGGGCCCTGCTGGAGTTTGTTGGCTTAGCAACATCCCACTAAACAATAGGCTTAAGGATATAAATAATTTTTTCATCGTCATCATATTAATCGAGTGTTTCACAATGTAATTCACGTTTAACCGAGCTTTTCGGACTTTGGGTTGGGGTTCCTTTCTTTTTCTCTGCAATCATTTGATGCATCAAACTGCGTTTTTCAGCAGCAATAGCATCGAGTTGTGCAGGTACTTTATCATAATCGTAGTAAATAGCGCCCTCAATCATCGTTTTTTCAGCAATAGCATAAATGGACATTGGGTGGGTGTTCCAAAGAACCAAGTCGGCTACTTTACCCGCTTTTACACTTCCGACTTTATCGTCCAAATGTAAAAGTTTAGCCGGGTTAAGGGTGACAAATTTCCAGGCTTCTTCTTCAGAAACGCCTCCGTATTTCACGGCTTTTGCCGCTTCTTGATTTAAGCGTCGTGACATTTCCCCGTCATCGGAGTTATAGGCCACCGTAACCCCAACATTATGCATAATGGGACCATTGTACGGGATGGCGTCATTCACTTCAAATTTATAACCCCACCAGTCAGAAAAGGTAGAACCACCCACCCCGTGGGCTTTCATTTTATCAGCCACCTTGTAGCCTTCCAAAATATGGGTAAAGGTGTTGATTTTAAATTGGTGACGATCAGCCACTTTCATCAGCATATTGATTTCACTTTGTACATAGGAATGACAAGAAATAAAGCGTTCTCCTTTAAGAATTTCCCAAAGAGTTTCCATTTCAATGTCATAGCGTGGAGGACTTGTTTTCGCTTTTGCCTTTTTCGGCAATTGGTTATACGTGGTCCATTGCGCTCCATATTCTTTGGCGCGTTGAAAATAGTCTTCAAAAACCTGTTCCACACCCATTCGAGACTGAGGGAAGCGGGAATAACTCGACCAATTGGATTGCTTGACGTTTTCCCCTAAGGCAAACTTAATAAATGGATCTGCATTGGGATATAACATTTCATCGATGGTATTTCCCCATTTCAGTTTAATGATGGCTGAACGCCCTCCAATGGGATTGGCGGAACCATGTAGAATCTGAATGGTGGTAACACCACCAGATAAGTTACGATAGATATCAATGTCGCTAGGATCAATCACATCTTCAATGGTGACTTCAGCCGAGGAGTTTTGCCCTCCTTCATTAATACTCGAAGCAGCAATATGGGAATGTTCATCGATGATTCCGCTGGTCAAGTGTTTGCCAGTAGCATCGATCACGGTGGCGGTCCCTGCATCTAGTCCTTGGCCTACGGAAGCAATTTTCCCATTGACGACCAACACATCGGTTTGTTCTAAAATCCCTTCGGCTTCATTGGTCCAAACAGTTGCATTTTTAAACAAGATGTTTTCTTGTTGGGGCGGTTGTTTTACTCCATAGCCATTATTGGGATAGGTAATGGTCGAAACCACTGGTTTTGAAGGGGGTGTTGTTTTCTTTTTACTTTCTTCGGCTTCAGTCTCCTTTTTAGCTGCAGACCATATAAAAGAGCGTCCCTTAAAATCAGTTCCTTGTCCTTGTAGTTCGCTTCCTTTTCCAACCTTAGCGGTGAATTGGGTGATTTCCTTTTCATCGGCATCAAAAAGGGTTATTTCCAACCATTGATCTTTATAACTGGATTTGGTCTTAAGCTTTATGGAATCTAATTTAACGCTTATACTAACGGAACTCGTGCTTTTTGAGATATTGAGGTTGTAGTCTTTATTGTCATGACGAAGGCTGTAGTCACCATCAATATCGATGATGTTTCTGTCAATAAGCACATGGGGTTGCCCTTGTACCCAATTCTCATAAATTTTTGTTTTTGGTTCAAAAAGTGCTCCATTGGTAACAATAAAATTGGCGTAAGCTCCTTTTTTAAGGACACCAATATCGTTGCTCATTCCTAGTATTTTTGCGGGAACAGTGGTTAAGGCTTCTAAGGCTTTGTTTTTACTCAAGCCATAGGTGATCGCTTTTTGAACATTCTTTAAAAAGCTTGAAGGGCTTTTTAAGTCGGCAGTAGTTAAGGCAAACGGAATTCCGGATGCTTCAATCATCGCAGGATTTGCCGGTGCTTGATTCCAGCGACGCATTTGATTTAAACTAATTTTTTTGACCAAAAAGGCATCTGTTACTTCATAAGGTTTAGGGAAGTTTACTGGTAGAATTAAGGTCGGTTTTAGGGGCTTGATTGCATTCAATTGTTCGAATTCATAGCCGCTGGCTTTAATCACAAAATTAAGCCCTATTTCCTTGGAGACTTTGGCAGCTCTCAAGACATTAAGTTGATTGTCTGCTTCAAAAATTTTGGGTAAGTTTTTATTTTTTATAAGGGCCTCTAAAGCAAAATCAGTACTGTTTGCACCTCCGTTTTCATACCATTGTGCATCGTGATACAACTGCCGTATTAAAGCCATGGCTCCCATTACGGAACCGGGATAGGATTGGTTGGAGGTTTGACTTTTTTTAAACGAAAAGTGTTCAGCTGATTTTTCGGAAAGGACACGATAACTGTCGTTTTGTTGATCGTTTAAAGCGACCACAAGTCCTGTTCCTCGGTGAATACCATTGGCACGGTGACTGTTAACCACCCCAAAACCTTGTTTCCGTAGGGTTGATGCAGTGCTCTTACTGTAGCTGTAGTCATCAAAACTACTGTAATCACTTAAAATGTGGTCGTTCCAATAGTAGCCTTCTCTATTTGGTTCATATTGCGCACTTCGTCTACCTCCACCACTACGAGTGGCTTTTTTTACACCAAACGAGGCATGTAAGTCAATAAAGGAAGGATAAACATGCATGCCTTTAAGGTCGTACACTTGGGTGTTCGCTGGAAGTTGGAGGTTTTGCCCAATACGAACAATACGCCCCTTATGAACCAGCATGGTGGCATTTTGTAGCGAAGCAGTGGACGAAGTGTGTACCGTGGCATTGGTAAAGGCCTGATAGTTGTTGTTTATTGTTTTTACTGCAGCATTCTCAGGAAAATAATCCTGACCATACGCACAGGTCAAAACGATAGAAAGGAGTAGTGTTAAAATATTTTTCATCAATATATTTTTCATAAAACTAAAGAAATAATTTTCAAATGGTTAATCTTAAAAAGATTTAATCTCAATATGCGCTTTATTTTATGGAGAAATTACGAATAAAGGGATGTTGGGGGAGCTTTTAATTCACGTTTATCTATAAATGGTGTGATGCGTTATTACAGTTTATCGGAGATAATGAATTATATAGGCGACCATTTCATTATAGCTTTCAATACCGCTTTTTTGTCCGTTGGCTTTAAGATAGTTGTCATAGCCTTTTTTTAATAGGGGTTCAAAAGGATTGGTATAGGCTTCCCAAAAGGTTCGAATCTCTTTAAAATTTTTAAGAATTCCTGGATGTATTTTTTTACTGAGTGCTTGGGCTTTCTCTGGATTTACTTTAGCCAGTTCGTAATAACAATATCTCAAGCCAAAGGTATATCCAGCATATTGAATGTATGGATCATTGTTTTCCACGCTGTGCATAAAGGCAATAAAGTTGGCTTCATTTTCTGCAGCATAACCCATTTGATGTGCCATTTCGTGAGCCGTAGTGGTAATCATACTTATTTTAGGCATCTTAGCATTGACCTGTGCTTCAAGAGTAAAGGGGTTTAAGTAGCCTGCATAGCCCATATAGCTTAGTAAGGTGCTGATTAGGGAGGGTTTTGCCAGGGGTTGAATTCCATAATTCTTTCCAGCTATTTTATACTCCTTTTTAATGCGCATATTCAATCCTTGATTGCTAAAAGGAAAGACTACAGGGAGACTATCATGATCAGTCAAACGCTCTTGGAGGTCGTTAGCGCTTGTGATGAGTTGTTCAAGTGTTTTGGTAAGGGCCTTTTCATTATAAGTTAAATCGTATTCCAAGCGTTCATTGAGGGGGAGTCGATAGTAGTTTAAACCCCAACTAAGATGAAAAAATAGGAGAATTAATGAGATACCACCTCCTAAGTTTAACAGGATTGGACTTATTTTTTTTTCTTTTTTTCGAAGCCAGTGAATACCGCCAAATAGGGCAAGAATGATAAGAAAGATATAGATGAGGTCACCGAGGGAAAAGGGTAGGTATTGAAAAAAAAAGTGTTTAAGTCTAAAAAGACGTGGATAAAGCCCGTTACTGTAATAAAACTCGACCCAAAGGGGATTGTTTTTAAGGATGTTCAAAATGATCCATTGTGGAAGTAAGAGTAGTATTAGGAAAATTTTGATTTTTTTCATCACAGGTTAAAATGAAAAAAAAGGCCAACACTAAGTGTGGCCTTTTTTTGGAGGTATACTTGTATTATTCTTGGACTAATTCCACGATTTCGACATTAAAAATTAAGTCGGATTGTGGTGGGATAGGTCCTGTGCCTTCTGCACCATAAGCAAGGGTGTAAGGTAGAAATAGCGTGGCTTTGTCACCAACATTGAGGAGTTGAAGTCCTTCTTTAAACCCAGCGATCATCTGTCCGTCAGGACGAACATCACATTTAATCGGTTGGTAAGCATTTGCATCTTTTCGTGCAATATTTACCATGTCGTTGGCTTCTGCAACACCCAACATACTGGTGTCTAAAAGCGTTCCATCAACAAAGTAAACGGCATAGTTGGCATTAGCAAGATAGGTTGTACTTACGGGAGCGCCTGTTCCTTTTTCAGTAATTACATATTCCAATCCACTAGAAGTTAGTGTTGCTTTTTTGCGCAATTCATCGAACATTGCAGTGTTTTTTAAACGGACATCCGCAAGGCGTTCTTCGCGTTCCATTGCCACTTGTTCTTTTTCAGCATAATATTCTTTAAAGATTTTTGGTGCATCAAATTTTTTGGCATCGCCTCCTTTTCGAATGATTTTAATGGTGTTGATGGTATCGTTTTTTGCAATACTATCCACCACATTTTGCCCTTGGACCACACGTCCAAATACAGTATGTTTTCCGTCTAACCAAGGCGTTTCTTTATGGGTGATAAAGAATTGACTTCCATTGGTTGCAGGTCCAGAATTGGCCATAGATAAAATTCCAGGGCCGTCATGGGTTAAGTCAGTTATTTCATCATCGAATGAATAGCCAGGACCTCCTGATCCCGAAGCTGTTGGGTCTCCACCTTGAATCATAAAGTCATTGATAACGCGGTGGAAAAGAATATTATCATAATATTTTTTCCCTTTAAATTCTTCACTTACAATGGGGTTGTCCCCCTCACTAAGAGAAACAAAGTTGGCTACAGTAATGGGTGTTTTTTCGCTTTCAAGCTTTAATACGATACTTCCCTTATTGGTGACGATATCGGCGTAAAGTCCTTCGTCTAGGTCAGGATACTGTGATTTACATCCTACAATAAGTGTGATGAGTACGATACTTAGGAGTTGGTAAAATTTCATATGTTTAGTGTTGGTTATTTTTTGGTTAATGTTTTTAATTGAATGGTATAACGCAGGGGTTGATTGATTCCAATTTTTTCTCCATCCCCTTGGTAACTGTAGCAAAGGTAGGAAGGAAATAGGAATACAACAACTTCCTTGGGGCGCATCAATTTTAGTCCCTTTCTAAGCGCAGGAAGTAATTCCTCTTCGTCAATCGAATAGCGAACCGTTCCCAATTCTTTTTCATTGTAGAGTAGGGTTTTGTCTAAAGCTTCAACAGTATAAGTAAATTCGACCAGATCTCCTTTAGATGGAAGGGGCGTTGTACTGGTTTCTTGATTTATATAAGCATACCAAAATCCAAAAGGCGAGGCTTGGAATTCAAGGGTATCCTCAGTAATTGCTTTTTGAATATTTTCTTGCTCTAACACAAGTTGTGCTTTATTTCTTTCGATGGATTGATCGTAGAAGGCTTCTTTTTTTTTATTGAGGGGTTTTCGTGCTGTGTTTTCTTTACAGCCAAAAATCACAAGACAGCTGAATAAAAGAAGTACCTTAACCATGGTGTTTAAAATTGATCTGCATAGTTCCTAATATCCCCAACAAGTTTTGCAACAGTTTCTTGCATGCTAAGCATGGACATGCCTCCGGCAGCATTGATATGTCCTCCGCCACTAAAGTGTTCTCGAGCAAAAGCATTGACTGAAAAATCCCCTTTGGATCGAAAAGACATTTTAATCTTGCCTTCCATTTCATTTTCGATCATTATTATGGACACTTGAATACCGAGAAGACTCAATCCATAATTAACAAAACCTTCAGTATCTCCTTTTCTGTAATCGTGGGCATTTAATTCACTTTGGGTAAGGGTCATGTAAACAACGGGTAAGTCTTTAATTTTAGTCAAGTTACTGAGGGTTTTCCCTAGAAGTTTTAATCGATCAAAAGAGGCCGTGTCAAAAATATTTTCATGGATCGTAGCGCCTTGGGCACCACAATCGATCAGTTGAGCAATTGCACGGTGGGTACTGGCAGTTGTTGATGGATAGCGAAAAGAACCGGTGTCTGTCATGATTCCAGTATAAAGACAGCTTGCAATTGCAGGGTTAATGCTTCCCATATCAAGGGCTTTTAAAACATTATAAACCATTTCACACGTTGAACTCATGGTGGTATCGGAATACATCAGCTCAGCATAGTCATCTGGACTTTGGTGGTGATCAATCATGATCATTTTTGCAGCGCTTTGTGAAATAATGGGTTCTAAATTCCCTGTTCTGTCCAAGCTGTTAAAATCCAACGTAAAAATGACCGTTGCATTGTTTATGAATTCCGCAGCCTTGGTTTTATTGTGGTTATAGGTTAGAATTTCTTCTTCTCCGGGTAGCCAATTTAAAAACTTAGGGTATTCATTGGGTGAAATGATCTGTGCATTGTGCTTGTTATGCTTTAAATAGTGGTAAAGGGCCAAGCAACTTCCCAAGGCATCACCATCGGGGTTTTTGTGGGGAATAATCACTGCGTTTATTGGAGATTCTAAAACGCTTTTCAGGTTGCTAATAAAGTGCATTTCCATAAGTTTACGAAGATATTAAATTCCAATGAGGCTTTTTGAAAAGTAGAGGAACATTTCTCAGTAAATTTAAAATTATAGATGCCTACTCAAGTAGTTTAGAATACATTTATTAGATTTGCAAAAAAATTAAAAATGTCTAACAGAACCTTTACAATGATTAAACCCGATGGTGTTGAAAATGGCCACATTGGAAGTATTTTAGAAAAAATTACGAGTTCAGGGTTTCGAATCGTTGCACTTAAAAAAACACAATTAACAGTTGCTGATGCGAAAGCATTTTATGCCGTCCACAAAGAACGTCCTTTTTATGGTGAATTGGTGGAGTATATGACTCGTGGTCCTATCGTGGCAGCCGTTCTTGAAAAAGACAACGCTGTTAATGATTTCCGTACCTTGATTGGTGCTACAAACCCAGAGGATGCTGCAGAAGGTACTATTCGTAAACTTTTTGCAACCTCTTTATCTGAAAATGCAGTACACGGTTCTGATAGTGATGAAAATGCTGCTATTGAGTCAGCTTTTCATTTTTCAGAGCGCGAAATGTTTTAATGAAAAATAATTTTTTCAATTAGCGGATTCTCTAGGTGTTCATTGATCAGTTTAATCATCTTTTCCTTTCCATAAGTCAATTCCATTTTTAAGGGAGCTGAATTGATGGCTACATAGAGAATCCCGTTATGAAAGCGGACACTTTGCGTGTATTGTTGAATGTGTTCCCCCATTACTTCCCCCCATGCTTCACTAACTTTTACACTGGTCAACCCCTTTTTTAGTTGTTTTTGGGTGACAATTTCCTCCAGTACTTTATTTAATTTTTTGGGTTCAAAACGTCCTTCTTGCTTACTCATCTTCTAGGTTTAGCAGGCTTGCTTTTTTATAATGATAGGTTCTTCCTTGATGTTGTAATACGAGGCTACTTGGAGTAAGGCTAATAATTTCTTCCGTCCATGTATTCCAAGTTGTAGAAAATTGGAGTACTGTTTTTTCGTCCTTATAAATCAATTTAATTGCAGTGATGTCTTCAGAAGTTTCAAAAGTACCATTAAATAAGGGTTTTACTTTTTTGCGAAACCCTGTATTTTTTTCCAGATGATAGTAATCATATAAGGGACTTCGGTCATCCAAAGGGAATGTTTCTCCTTTTTCCTTGACACTTTCAATCTGCCAATAACCTTCCAAATCATTGATTTTTATGTTGGAACTTCCCGAACACGAGAGGAGTATCGTCAACATCAGGCAATGGATCACAAAGGATATTTTTTTCATCGTTTACATTGTTTTTTTGTTGGTTCATTTAAAACCTATGGTCATTATGATGTTTACCTTTCGTAAAGGTATTATTTACAAGCGAAAAAGTTCGTAGTTTTTTTTGTTTTTAGCGAGGGCATTTAGGGTGCGCTCTTCATGCGTATCCGTAATAAAAATTTGCCCAAAATCATTTTGATCTACCATATCAACAATTTGGGAAACCCGTTCTTGATCTAATTTATCAAAGGCATCATCCAACAGTAGGAGTGGAGGGATTCCCGTTTTGATTTTTAAAAAGTCCATTTGTGCAATTTTAAGTGCCACTAAAAATGATTTTTGCTGCCCTTGGCTACCAAACTTTTTTATGGGATGACCAGAAAGTAAGAAGTCTAGATCATCTTTGTGAATTCCAACGGCGGTATGTTGTAAACTTTTGTCTTTTGAACGATGTTCCTCCAAAAGATTGGAAAAATTATTTTCTAATAATTGAGAAACATAAGCGATAGTGATCGTTTCTTTTCCATTGCTAATTTTTTCATAACGCGCCTTAAAAATTGGCAGGAATATTTTCATAAAAGCGTTTCTTTTTTCAAAGACAGGAACGCCAAATTGTACCAGTTGTTCATTGTAAACCGCTAAGGAGTCTGGGTTAAAGGTGTGATTTAGGGCGAAATATTTTAGTAGCGCATTGCGTTGGGAAAGGATTTTATTGTAGCTCAGTAAATTTTGTAAAAAAAGAGGGTCGGTTTGTCCAATGACACCGTCCATAAACTTTCTACGAACACTACTGCCTTCGGTCATCAAGTCCCTGTCTGCTGGAGAAATCATCACTGTAGGGATCTGCCCAATATGATCGGTGATTTTATCATAGATCTTATCGTTCTTTTTGATGATCTTTTTTTGACCTTTTTTAAAACTACACACAATCTTTTCTTCTCGCCCATTTTCTTTTTCAAAGCGTCCTTCAATCAAAAAGAAGTCTTTTCCGAATTCAATATTATTGATGGCTGTTGGATTAAAATAGCTTTTCCCAAAGGCAAGATGATAAATAGCGTCGAGTATATTGGATTTACCGACTCCGTTTTTCCCAATAAAACAATTGATTTTCTGATTGAACTCAAATTGTTTGGCACTAATGTTTTTATATTGAGTAAGTGATAAGTGTTTTAAAATCATTACGGTAAATGTAAACCTTTGTCCAGTTATTTTCAAAAAAAGAAGCAGAACAAGTTGTCTTTTTCTATTTGAATTTAGTTTTTTTGATTTCGAATAAAAAGGTTAATTTTGCGTGCACAAATAGATAAAAATGGCAACTTATAAAAAACGCGGTTCAAAAAAATCACTTTCCAGTGACCAAAAGAATTCTGCTACTACCGAAAGTACTACAGCTGAGGTTTTTGAAACCCTTGATAGTGGAGCTTCAAAAACAGAAGAATGGGTAGCAAGATATCAAAACCATATACTAATTGTAATTGGCGTTGCTGTTGTGGGTATCCTTTCTTATCTAGGATATGATAAATTTGTTCAAGAGCCTAAAACCAATGAAGCCATTAGTGAACTGAACCAAGCCCAATATTATTTTGATCTTGCTGTGAATAGTGAGGATTCAGATTCTCTTTATGTTCGTGCCTTAAATGGTGGCGAAGGGAAATATGGGTTTTTAGATATTATTGAAAACTACAGTGGTACCTCAGCAGCCAACTTGGCCACGTATAACGCTGGGATGTCTTATCTCAACTTAAAAGATTACCAAAATGCCATAACGTATTTGGATGCTTTTGATTCCGATGATATTCTATTGAGCGCCCTCTCCAAAGGGGCTATTGGTGATGCGTTTGCTCAAATTGGTCAAAATAAAGAGGCCTTCGATTACTATAAAAAAGCCGCTAACAGTAGCGACAATATTTTTAGTACTCCTAAATACTTATACAAAGCAGCTATGTTGGGTGTTGATTTAGGTGAGTTAAAACAATCCTTATCTATGCTTAAACGCATAGAAGAAGAGTTTATCGACTCGGAAGAATACGCACTTGTAGGCGTTCAAATTGGTCGCTTAGAAACCTTATTGCAATAAATGGCTACTGCCCAAACCAATCTGTCACAGTATGATTCTAATACTGTTCCTAGCGGTCAAGGGCGCAGTTTTTCTTTAGTGGTTTCAGAATGGAATGATACCATTACGGAAGCCCTTTACGAGGGGGCAAAAGCAACACTTCTCCAAAACGGTGTAGCTTTGCATGATATCCACAGAAGTAATGTACCCGGCAGTTTTGAATTGGTTTATGGTGCCAAAGTAGCACAAGAAAAAAAAGTTGATGCAGTCATCGCTATTGGAAGTGTTATTCAGGGGGAAACCAAACATTTTGATTTTGTTTGTAATGCTG
Source organism: Flavobacteriaceae bacterium (assembly GCA_965662885.1). Lineage (GTDB taxonomy): Bacteria > Bacteroidota > Bacteroidia > Flavobacteriales > Flavobacteriaceae > CBFIJI01. Next base: position 21,398 of record CBFIJI010000018.1, read on the forward strand.
TTTCTCAGGGTATCATGGAATTGAATATTCTTTCTCCGGTGCCAGTAATTTTTTGTGTTTTAACGGACAATACCTTGCAACAAGCTAAAGATCGCAGTGGAGGAAAGCATGGAAATAAAGGAGTTGAAGCTGCCGTTGCCGCTCTTAAAATGGCATCGCTGCGTCCAAAAGGTTAAAATGTTGACACGCTCTCACTGTTAATAAATTTCTATAAAACCCTTTTTTTAGGTTTTTCTTTATGCAGGAAACATTTAACTTTGGCATATAACATAAACGAAGATGCGCGCAAATCTCTTTAAACTTCGAAAAAATCGCAGATATAACTATACGCCTCGATATTATAAAGGCAAGGAGGAAGGGAATATTTACGAATTTGACTCTAAATTTTCTAAAGCGCGAGATACCTTTAATAAAAATGACTTTGGTCATCGATGGAAAGAGGCACGCTTACAAATGCGTAACCGAAAAAATCGTTCAATTTCACTTCGTCTCTTATTGATAATTTTAGCCTTGGTTTTTCTTAGCTTGTATGTTCTCGATTTTGACCTTTCTATTTTTAGGACTTAAGTTGAATGGAAGATATCATCACGTTATTACCCGATCATGTTGCCAACCAAATTGCTGCGGGAGAAGTTATTCAACGTCCAGCATCAATTGTAAAAGAATTACTTGAAAACGCCGTTGACGCTCATGCGACCTCCATTCAATTAATTATTAAGGATTCTGGAAAAACCCTTATCCAAGTGGTCGATGATGGTATTGGAATGTCTTCGACCGATATTCGAATGGCCTTTGAGCGCCATGCAACTTCAAAAATAAAAGTTGCCAATGATTTATTTTCTTTACATTCTAAAGGATTTCGCGGAGAGGCGTTGGCCTCAATTGCTGCGGTTGCCCATGTGGAAACCCATTCTCGGAGAGCTGAGGATGATGTGGCTAGTTTTTTAAGAATTGAGGGGAGCACGGTATTGGAACAAGAGATTTCAACCGCCCCGAAAGGAACTTCTATTGCCGTAAAAAACTTATTTTTTAATATCCCTGCTCGGCGAAACTTTCTAAAGTCAAATACTGTTGAATTACGTCATATCATCGATGAGTTTCACCGAGTTGCTATGGCTCATTCAGATATTCATTTTTCATTGCTTCAAAATGGAACGGAATTGTTTGATTTACCGATTACCAACTTGAGAAAGCGTGTAGTTGGTATTTTTGGAGGAAAAACAGACGAGAAGTTAGTGCCTGTTTCCGAAAAAACAACTCTAGCACTCATTGAAGGGTTTATTGTAAAACCTGAATTTGCAAAACGTACTCGTGGCCAACAATTCTTTTTCGTTAACCAACGTTTTATCAAAAGTCATTTTCTACATCATGCGATCTTGGCTGCTTTTGAAGGATTGATACCCAAAGGAGTTCATCCGGGATATTTCATCTACCTGCAATTGGACCCCAAAACAATTGACATCAATATTCATCCAACAAAAACAGAAGTAAAATTTGAGGATGAGCAGAGTTTATATGCCATTTTACGCTCTGCCATAAAACACAGTTTAGGTTTGTTTCAAGTGAGCCCTACCCTTGATTTTAATCGCGACGCTACCTTGGATGTCCCCTATCACTTAAAAAACAAATCTCCCGTTGTACCGCCCATTGCTGTTGATGCTAATTTTAATCCGTTCAACGATGCAGCGCAAACAGCTAAAAAAGAGACCAAAGGATGGACTTCTATTTATTCAGATTTAAACGCCAATACAGTCGATTGGATGGCGCCCACTCCCGAGAGCACTTTGGATTTAAACGTTCCTGAGGCTCCTCGTGTGTTTCAGTTATTTTCAAAATTTATTGTGTGTGCTTTAAAGTCAAGCCTTTTGGTTATCGATCAACGACGGGCACATCAACGGGTGCTATATGAACGTTTTTTGACCTCAATAACCACTAAAAAAGCGGCGAGTCAGCAATTGCTTTTTCCAATTACAGTGGTGATTGACCAAATTCAAAAAACAATTTTTAATGACTCTCAAGACATCTTTGAAGCTCTTGGGTTTCAAATTGAGGTTAAGGAGACCTATGAATTGGTCATTACTGGTGCTCCAGAATTATGTGCAGCCGAAAATATTGAAAAACTTTTTGAAACTGTCCTTAATACCGATCAACAGGGAAAAGATAATCAAGCCTTTAGCCAAGCGGACATTATTGCTAAATCCATGGCAAAGTTTATGGCGATTCCTGCTGGGAAGCCCCTAGAAGTTAGTGAACAGCAGGCATTGCTAGATGATTTATTTGGTTGTAAAGAAACCTTGGTTTCTCCTTTTAATCGACAGATTTTTATTACATTAGAAAAAGAAGATTTAGAAAAAAGAATGAATTAATGCGGAATATTACTGAAATGGTCAAACACTTATTGATCATCAATATTATCTTTTTTATCGGTACCCTCTCCCTAGGAGATGTGATGTATGACTTGTTTGCCTTACACTATCCGAAAAACCCAAAATTTCAAATTTGGCAACCACTAACCCATATGTTTATGCATGGGGATTTTTATCATATTTTATTTAATATGTTTGGGTTGTATATGTTTGGTACCCCTTTAGAACGCATGTGGGGTAAAAAAAAGTTTATCTTTTTTTATCTCTCCACAGGTTTTGGAGCGGCATTCCTTCAGCTGGCTCTTTATTATTTCCAAATCTATCAGGTCAACGAACAATTGATAGCGTTGGGTTTAACAGCCACCGAGCTCGATAGCTTTTATTCAACAAAATCGCTTCCCCCTTCGATGATTTCCATTATCGGTGAGGAGACCCTGTTTTCTTCATTGCGGGCGTTTGAAAGTGTTTTAGTGGGAGCGTCTGGTGCATTGTATGGTGTTTTAGTCGGATTTGCCATGCTCTTTCCCAATACCCAATTGATGTTGTTATTCCCCCCAATTCCTGTAAAAGCGAAAATTTTAGTACCCATCCTTATTTTAGGGGATTTATTTTTTGGATTCACCTCGTATTCCATAGGGCCAATTGCACATTTTGCACATATTGGAGGGGCGATCACAGGACTGCTTATGATGTGGTATTGGAAAAAAAATCAGTTTAACAGTAATCGATGGGATTTATGAGTTTTTGGCAACAATTAAGAACCCGCTTTCAGCAATTCAATAGTGCAGAGAAAATCATTTTGATTAATGTCATTTGTTTTGTGTTTCCCCTTTTTTTAAGGACGTTGTTTTTTTTGTTCAACGTTTCTAGTGATAGTTTTTTTAGCTGGTTGGAGTTGTCCTCCGATTTAAATCAACTGCTTTTCCGCCCTTGGACTTTATTGACCTATAGTTTTTTGCATTCTGGTTTTTTTCATCTCTTTTGGAACATGTTTTTATTGTACTTCTCTGGAAGATTATTTCTCAACCTATTTAACGACACCTTATTTTTGAATAATTATTTCTTGGGTGTTCTTGTCGGGGGATCTGTCTTTGTGTTAAGCTATTTGGTTTTTCCGGCTTTTCAAGGTGTAACTCCTTCTATGGTTGGAGCTTCTGCTGGTGTAATGGCGGTTTTTATCTTTATGTGTACCTACACCCCCGATCAAGAAGTACGTGTTCTTTTTTTTAATGTCAAATTACGTTATCTAGGAATGGCTTTTGTCCTTCTGGACGTCATTCAGATCCCTTCCGGAAATGCTGGAGGACATTTAGCGCATATTGGCGGTGCTGCTTTGGGCTTTATATATGTAAAACAACTTCAACGTGGTACCGATATTGGCGTTCCTTTTTCCCAATTCATACAATCCATTCTAGGGCTTTTTTCTAAGGAAAAATCTTTAAAAACTGTCTATAAAGCATCCAAAAAGAAAGCCACT
>CBFIJI010000019.1:0-24670 GCA_965662885.1 Flavobacteriaceae bacterium
CAAATATTGGTGATTTCCTACATTGGTTTTTTGACTCAGGAGGTTGCTATCGACGGAAAGAGCAATTTTACCGTTGTCTTGCAAGAAGACCCTCAGGCTTTGGATGAAGTAGTTGTTGCAGGTTATAGAAAAAGTCTTGAAGAGGCGTTAAGTATAAAAAAGAATAGCACCAATAATGTTGATGCAATTGTTTCAGAAGATGTTGCCAAATTTCCACAATCCAATATATCCGAAGCATTACAGCGTGTTTCTGGTATCCAGATAACAAGAGATGGAGCTGGTGGTGTGGGTAATCAAGTAAGTATAAGAGGTTTGCCTTCAGAATATACTCAGGTTACTTTGAATGGACAAGCAGCACCAAATGCAACAGACACAAGAAGTTATAATTTTAATTCATTACCTGCTGAGTTGTTTGCTAGAACGGAGGTGTATAAAAGCCCAACGGCTAAAATAGATGAAGGAGGAATCGGAGGAACCGTAAATATGGTAACAAAAAAGCCTTTTGAATTAAATGATAGGATAATTGTAGGGTCAATTGAAGGTATTTATAACACCCAGCAACAAGGAGGGAGTACAGTGACACCTAAACTGTCATTAACTTATGGGAATAAAAATGATAAGTTTGGATTTATTGCAGGAGTATCTTTCAACAAATTTTTCAATACATCTGAAGGGTATGATGTAGTAAGGTATAGAGAAAGGTCGTATGATATTGACAATGACGGGACTGATGATTTTACTGATGTTAGAGTACCATTACCAAGATATATCAGTCAAGGGCAAGAAGTAGAAAGATTATCATTTAATCTAGCAACTCAATTTAAGGTTAGCGATAATTTCGAGCTATTGATGGATGCTGTTTATACCAATAATAAGCAAGTAGAAACACGTTATGCACCAATATGGTTTTTACAAGGTCCAGATGCTTCTGCAATGACCACCGATGGGAATTTTTTGAAATCGGGTACATTTGAAGATGTAAATCTTAAATTAGAAAACCAACAACAAGCTAATGATACGGATATTTTTCAATTAGGGTTAACTGGGATTTGGAATTTGCAAAATGACTGGAAAATAAATGCAAATATTAATTTCTCGTCCAATAATCGTGATTCAGAAAGGTTCAGATATTATGGGTTAAATAGGAATACGGTAACCTATAGTGTGATTAATGATCAACGATGGTTTGATATACAAACGCCTACAGATTTATCTGATGCCTCACAGTATACCATGGATGAAGCTAGACACTATTTATGGGATAACAATGATAAAATTACATCAGGCCAGATAGACTTCACAAAAAAAACTAGTGAAAAATTCACGCTAGATTTTGGAGCTAAATATAGAAGTAGAACAAAAGACCGTACCTATTTCTTTAATAGAGTTAGAAAAATCGATGAGCCATTTGCTCCTGTATCAATGATATTAACGGACTTTTTAAACAATGTAAATGAGGCCAAAGGACCTAATGAATTTTTAGTTCACGATTGGGATAAGGCTCGAAAGCTTTATGGTAATAATATTCCTTTTGGAGATGATTTTGAAAGAATTGATGCCTATTATAATATTACAGAAAATATCGCAGCTAGTTATGCCATGGGTAGCCTTAACTTAAGTAAATTGAAACTTAACTTTGGTGTAAGATTGGTTAACACAAGCCTAATATCTAAAGGGGTTGATGTGGATGAAGATACAGGAGATTTATCGGATAGAGAAGTAAAATCTAGTTATACCGATTTTCTTCCAAGTATTAATGCAAAATATACATTAGCAAAAAATCTTCTGTTAAGAGGATCTTATGGTAGGGTAATGACAAGACCAAGTTTAGGGGATCTATCAGCGTATAGAGAAGTTGATGACGTAAATTTAACAATCTCCTCAAAAAACCCTGAATTAGAGCCGTTTAGAGCAAATCAATATGATTTATCTTTAGAGTGGTATCCAAAAGCTGAAACATTATTATCTTTTGGATTATTCAAAAAAGATATTGAATCATTTATTACCAGAGAAACCGTTGATGTACAACTTAATGGTGATACATATCAACTTTCTAGACCAACAAATGGTAATAATGCTACTATTAAAGGATTGGAGATTGGGTATCAACAGCCATTTACTTTTTTACCAAGTCCTTTTGATGGTTTAGGAGTTCAAGCAAATTATACATTGTCTGATAGTAATTTTAAAGAAGTTATCGATTTAGGTACTGGGGAGACAGAATCGTATCAATTACCGAATAATTCAAAACACTCATACAATTTAGTGGCTTACTATGAAAAATACGGTTTTAGTTTTAGAATTGCTCATAATTACAGAAGTAATTATTTACGCTCTAAACCAGTACCCGAAGATGGCCTAAAATATAGAGATAGTTATGGTCAAACAGATATATCAGCTGGATATAAAATAACTGACAATATCAGTGTTAATCTTAACATTTTAAATGCTTTTAACGCAATACCTTATGAATATATTTTTGAAAGAAAATTTCAAGATAATATATCAGTATATGGTACAACTTTTCAATTTGGCGTAAGAGCTTCATTCTAATCATATAAATAATTCTCAATTGGGTATTTAACATACCCAATTGAGATATTTCTGTCTCTGAGAACTTCTCCAATGAAAGATGCTAATCTTATTCTTCTTTTGTTAGTGCTTATTATGTTTTCATGTACAAAAAACGATTCTTCAATCAGTGTACCATCTGTTTTACAAGATTCTGGAATTGATTTAAATATGGATAGAACGAAAATTGAAAATATAATAGATAAGATGAATAACCCTAATAAAAATAATGTGTTAGTAGCTTCTCATCGAGGAGGTGTTTATTGGGAAGATGCACCAGAAAATACTCTTGGGGCTTTTGAAAAGACTACTGAATCTGGAACAGATATTATTGAACTGGATGTTCGAAAAACATTTGATGGTCATCTGGTTGTTATACATGATAATGATTTAGATAGAACTACAAACGGTAGTGGTAAGATATCAGAAAGAACACTTTCTTATATAAAATCCTTAAAAACTCTTGATCAGAATGGAAGCATTACAAATTTCTCTGTACCTACACTAGAAGAAGCCATGCTTTTTGCTAAAGGAAAGGTATTGATTATGATAGACAAGGCAAATGATTATTTCAAGGAGGTATCAAAAGTATTAATAAAGACAAAAACAATAGATCATGCACTTTTTATAGAGTCATACCAACTTATTGATGCTAAAGAAAAAATGGGAGATTATTTATTTAAAACCAGCCAGTATGTTCCAAGAATAAAAGAAACGGTTGATAATATTGATCGATATATTAACCCTTTTCTATCCCAAAAGGCTGCAAGTGCCTTTGAAATACGCTTTTCAACAGAGACATCACATACTTTAGAAGTAATCCCTAAGTTAAAAGAACAAAATAAAAGTATCTGGGTAACTACAATTGATGCTAATATGTGTGCTAATCATGATGACGAGCTAGCAATGACTAATCCAGATTTAGCTTGGGGATGGTGCATTGAAAATGGAGCAAACATATTACTAACAGATTATCCAAAAAAAATGGTCGAGTATTTAATTGATAAAGGACTACATTAAAAATGCTAAAAAAAACAATACTTTACATAATAACATTGTCTTGTATTTCTTTTACTTCTTGCGAGCAAAAAAAAGTAAGAACTGCAGCGAGTTTGACATGGCAACCAGGATATTTTGATATCCACTTTATCCATACTGGATATGGTAATGCATCTTTTATGGTTTTTCCTGATGGGACTACTTTACTAATAGATGCGGGTGAGTCATACAAAGGTGCAGAACATCCAGCTTACCCATCATTTGGTAGTGGAAATTTATCAGCGGGTCAGCAAATAGCAAGATATATTAAGCATTTCTCTCCTAGAGACACTTTAGATTACGCATTATTAACCCATTTTCATAACGACCATTACGGAACCTTGAGGTTTGGAACGAAAAAATCAAGTAATGGAGATTTTTACCTCACAGGAATCACTGAAGTTGGTGAATTATTACCCATTAATAAACTTATTGACAGAGGCTATCCAGATTACACCTACCCTGCAGACAGAAGGTTTAAACCAGGAGATAAGAAAACTCAAAAACCCAAAGAGAAAGACAGTACATTTTTAAATTATTTAAAATTTATTGAACGGCATCAAAAAGAGGGTGGCTTAAAAGTGGAACAACTTTTGGTTGGTAGCAATCAACAAATTACCATGGTAAACACACCAAAATCTTATCCTGAATTCAGTGTTAAAAACATAAAATCCAACAATCAAATATGGACAGGAAAAGGTTCTGAAATAAAAGAATTGGAGTTTAATCCACCATTGGTAAATGAATTTGGATACTATAATGAAAACCCGTTGAGCCTAACTTTAAAAATATCCTACGGCAACTTTGATTATTTCGTAGGAGGAGATACCTCTGGTACTGAAAATTATCCTGATTATGATGTGGAATTTGAGATGGCGAAACTGATAGGAGAAGTTGATGCCATGACCTTGAACCACCACGGCTATAAAGATGCTTCCAATCTCTTGTTTTTAGAGTATCTGAGACCACAGATAATCGCACACCAAAGCTTACATGACCCCCATTTTGCCAAGAACGTTCAAAACAATCTTTTGGATATAGACACAGATGTTTTCGCATTGTTTATGGGTGATGAAATAAAAAACAAATACCCCGAAATCAATAAAATTTATAAAAGTACAAAAGGACATTTATTTTTAAGAGTGTATCCAAAAGGAGATGAGTTCAGTGTTTTTACTATTGACCCAAATAGTAATGAATTTGAAATAAACAACCAGTTTGGGTTTTATAAATCAAGAAATTAGAATTATGATAAAAAAAGCAATTGAAACAATAATTATTATAGTACTTATATTTCATTTTCAGTCATGTAAACAGCAAGTTAATACTACAGAACCAAAGGTTAATAGTAATGTGCAAACTTTAGATGAAATCATTACAAATTTTAAAAACCCTACCAACAATCAAATTATAGTAGTTTCTCACCGTGGAGACTGGCGAAATGCTCCTGAAAACTCTTTACAGGCCATTCAAAATTGTATTGATATGGGAGTGGATATGGTGGAAATTGATATTCATAAAACTAAAGACGGAAAATTAGTTTTAATGCACGATAAAACCATAGATAGAACAACAACAGGGAAAGGTTTGGTTTCAAAATGGACGCTAGATAGTTTAAAAACACTATACCTGCGAAATGGAGCCAATCACCCAACACATCATAAAATACCAACATTAGAGGAGGCAATGCTACTAGCAAAAGGGAAAGTGATGATAAATCTAGATAAGTGTTACGATTATTTTGATGATGCTTATAAGGTATTAGTAAAAACAGGTACTGAAAATCAAGTTGTAATAAAAGGCAATGTTACTTTATCTCAAGTTAAGCAAGAGTTTGGAGAATATTTAGATAAGATCTTGTTTATGCCAGTAGTCGTATTGGATAATTCAGAATCAGAAGAAATCGTTTCAGATTATTTAGAAAATTATAAGCCTGTAGCATTTGAGTTTGTATTTAAAGGTGAGCAATACCCAATTATAAATAGGTTTAAAAGCTTAAGAAAAAAAGGTTCCAGTATTTGGGTAAATTCTTTATGGGAATCTCTAAATGCCGGTTATGAAGATGACATGGCAGTTATTAATCAAGATAGTATTTATGGTTGGTATATAGAAAAAGGGGTGGATATGATTCAAACAGATAGACCAGCTCTATTGTTAGAGTATTTAAGAACTAAAAAACTTCATAATTAGTTGTTAGTTGAGTCTGAAAGGCGCAGTTTAATACGGCTGCGCTTTTTTAATATAAACAATTATTAAAAAATATGAATCATGATAAAATATTTTAAAAAATCATTACCAAGTGAAATTAAAATTTCATCAAGTAAGCAACAGTCATTTTATAAAAAATTAAAATGGCAAGTATTTATATCTGCCACTTTAGGTTATGGATTGTACTATGTATGCCGTTTAAGTCTGAATGTTGTAAAAAAGCCTATTGTAGATAGTGGTTTGTTGACAGAATCGCAACTAGGTATCATTGGTTCAGCATTGTTTTTTTCCTACGCTGTTGGGAAACTTTCAAATGGCTTTTTGGCAGATCATAGTAATATAAAACGCTTTATGTCAACGGGCCTATTAGTATCTGCACTAGCAAACCTTATTATGGGATTCACCAGCAGTTTTTTGTTCTTTGCAATCTGTTGGGGTGTCAATGGATGGGTTCAATCAATGGGAGCCCCCTCTAGTGTAGTTTCATTATCACGTTGGTATACCGACAAAGAACGAGGTAGTTTTTATGGTTTTTGGAGTACCAGCCACAATATTGGAGAAGCCTTGACTTATATTTTAACAGCGGTAGTAGCTTCTTATTTTGGATGGCAATGGGGTTTTAGGGCTGCGGCCATTATAGGTATATTAGGAGCAATATTAATTGCAATTTTCTTTCATGATACACCTGAGAGTAAAGGGTTACCCCCAGTAAATGAGGATTTCAGGAAAGAGAAAATATCTACGTGGAAAGAGCAAAAAGGAGTATTAAGAAACCCTTATATATGGTTATTGGCATTAGCGAGCGGTTTTATGTATATTTCCCGTTATGCAGTTAATAGTTGGGGGCCTTACTACTTCGAAACAGCAAAAGGTTATTCGTTAACCCAGGCCAATACATTGATAGCTATTAGTGCCATCTGTGGTATTGTTGGTACAGCTTCATCAGGTTTTGTATCGGATAAATTTTTCAAAGGGCGTAGAAATACTCCAGCATTAATTTTTGGATTAATGAATGTATTTGCATTATGCTTATTTCTGTTAGGTCCCAAAGATGTCTGGTGGTTAGATGTAATAAGTATGGTAATCTTTGGTCTAGGTATTGGTGCTTTAATATGTTATCTGGGTGGCTTAATGGCAGTTGATATTGCTTCAAAAAAAGCATCAGGGGCAGCGTTGGGAGTTGTTGGTATTATGAGTTATTTGGCGGCTGGATTTCAGGATATTACCAGTGGTTTTTTGATAGAAAACAATAAAACGTTGGTGGGTGGAGAAGCCGTTTATAATTTCACACCAATTACTATTTTTTGGATATCAGCAGCCGTGTTATCTGTATTATTTGCACTGTTAACATGGAAAAAAACATAAGAACAAGAATAATATGTACGATAAAATATTAACTATTATAGATAAAATCACCTCTTATGTGGATATAGATGATTATGTGGAAGTCCACATCACAGAGAAATCAAATTAGGAAACGACAATTATAACCCTAAAATGGGTGCATATTGCCATAAGAAACGCTAAACGAACATTGCGAGGTATATATCACAAAATAAAGGGAAAATATTTACAGAATTATCTTGACGAGTTCTGCTACAAACTCAACAGACGCTATTTTGGTGAAAACCTATTCGATAGACTAGTCATAGCAGTAACTTATCAATACTGGTGTAAAAGTGTGTAATCAAATTTTTTTTAAAAGAAATAATAACTGATTTATACCGTCTAAATCGATTGGGTATTGATTAAAAAAATCTTCGCTTACATCTATTTTTACGTCTAAAAAAAACCTCCTGTAAATCAATAACTTACAAGAGGCTTTGCGGAGAAAGAGGGATTATTTTATGATCCTAGAGGGTTATCCTTGGCAAGCATAAAAACCCAAACGCTGCTTTGCAGCTTTTGTTTTGTATTTTATCTCACCAATCAAAATACCTTTTGCTTGTTTTATAAAACACAAAACCCACAACTTACGTTGTGGGTTTCCTTTTGCGGAGAAAGAGGGATTCGAACCCCCGGAGGTGTGACCCTCAACAGTTTTCAAGACTGCCGCATTCGACCACTCTGCCATTTCTCCTTAGCGAGGGCAAATATACTTTTCTTTTTTTGATTATAAAATATTTATGTCGAGCTCTTTTTCTTAGGTTCTTGATTTTTAAGTATTTTTAGCATCTTACTTCATGGAAGATCTCTATCATAAAATACTCCTAATTGTTGTTGGCTTTATTGCAGGTATTATTAATACCCTAGCGGGAGGAGGCTCTTTGATCACATTGCCAGTTTTTATCTTTTTAGGACTACCACCAACCATTGCTAACGGAACCAATCGAATTAGTATTGTTATTCAATCCCTAACAGGAACCCTTGGCTACCGAAGCAAAGGGATTTTTACCTTTCCCTTCAATCTTTATCTTGGTATTATTGCTGCCTTTGGGGCTATAATTGGAGCACAAATCGCTTTGGTTATCGATGGACGTTTGTTTAATAAGATATTAGCAATCATTATGGTGGTGGTTGCTGGATTATTGATGTTAAAATCAAACACTCTTAAAACAGGACTTCCCGAACGTCTAAAAGGGAAACACTTTGTTTATGCCCTAATCGGATTCTTTTTTATAGGGATTTATGGGGGCTTTATCAATGCCGGTATTGGGATTGTAATTATGCTCTTTTTAAACCGGGTTAATCAACTGAGTTTGGTTAAAGCAAATGCGACTAAAGTGGTCGTTGTTGCTGTTTATTCAACTGTTGCACTAGCCTTTTTTGCATTTAATGATGCTATTGATTGGGAACTGGGCTTGTGGATGGCACTTGGGACCAGTTTTGGGGCTTGGTGGGCCAGTCGTTGGTCTGTCAAAAAAGGAGATCGAATCATCCGCCTTGCCATGATTGTGATGGTCAGTGTTATGGCAGTCAAATTATGGTTTTTTAACTAGTAGCTTGTAAAACCAGAAATCTCGATACCATAACCCGTGATTCCAATACGAGGTTTTTGTTTGGAGTTGGTAATGATATTTAGTTTTCGAATATTAAGGTCGTGGAGAATTTGTGCTCCAATCCCATAATCACGACTATCCATGACTAAGGGAGGGGCTTTATCCAATTCCCCTTTCGATTGCATCATTTCCAAGGCTTTAATCCGCCCTAAAAGATTTTCCGTTGTTTGCTGTTGATTGATAAAAAGCACAGCTCCCTTTCCTTCTTGATGAATTAAACTAAAGATATCATCCAATCCTTTATGGACCGATCCGGTTAGCATTCCTAAAATATCATTGGTGATTTTAGACGAGTGAATACGGGTAAGAACAGCTTCATCAACACTCCAATTTCCAATAGTCAAGGCCAGATGAATAACTTTGGTCGTCGTTTGCTGGTAAGCCCGTAAGCGTAATGATCCGTAGCGAGTTTCAATCTGAGTATCTGTTTTTTTAACGATTAATCGATCGTGCTGCATTCGATAGGCCACTAAATCTTCAATAGAAACAATCTTTAGATCAAATGTTTTAGCAACTTCCTTAAGTTCTGGAAGTCGTGCCATAGTCCCATCTTCATTCATGATTTCAACAATGACCCCTGCGGGTTGCATTCCTGCCAAACGGGCAAAATCAATGGCAGCTTCCGTATGTCCAGTTCTTCGCAATACGCCACCTTCTTTGGCTATTAAAGGGAAAATATGCCCTGGACGTGATAAATGATGGGGTTGTGTCTTTGCATCCACAAGTGCAGCAACTGTTTTCGCTCGGTCAGCAGCAGAAATTCCTGTGGTTACTCCATTGCCTTTTAAATCTACGGAAACAGTAAAGGCTGTTTCCATAGGGTCAGTATTGTTTTGAACCATTTTAGTTAACTGCAAATCAGCACAACGCTTTTCAGTCATTGGGGTGCAAATCAATCCCCTACCGTGTTTGGCCATAAAATTGATCAACTCTGGAGTAATTTTTTCTGCAGCAGCGATAAAGTCACCTTCATTTTCTCGATTAGCATCATCCACAACAATAATTACTTCTCCATTTTTAATGGCAGTTATTGCTTCTGAAATGGGATCTAGTTTAATGGCTTTAGTGGTTGTCATTGGTTTTGTTTTTCACTTTTTTTACAAAGGCTTTAAAATAGTTTGAGCTACTTTGAACTGCTAAAATAAGGGGTTCTATATTGATAAATCCTCTGTCAGTTGTCGTTCGTTGGGTAAGGAAAAAGGCAAAGGGAATATAAACAATGGTGGAAAGCCAGCTTGCAAAAAATGGTGATACACTATTGTCTTCTGCGGCATTTTTCCCAAAGATTCCAACATAATGATAGGTCAAAAAGATCAAAATAGCAAGGACAAGGGGGAGTCCAATTCCTCCTTTGCGAATAATTGCACCTAAAGGAGCACCAATTAAAAATAACAACAAACACGAAATGGTTAGGCTGTATTTTTCATAAAGTGTGATGAGGTGGAGGTTGACCTGCTTTTGCTGTAAAAAGAATACTCGTTTTTTGTTTTCTAGATTCCGAATGGAATTTTTTGTTTTACTAATTGCTGATTGAATAGCTTGATTGTATTTCCAATTTTTACTTCCTTTCATAAAGTCCAAAGAGTTTTTTGGAAGGCTATCAAAAGGTATAGTGTCTAAACGTCCTTTTGGAAGCAAAGCAATTGCTCTTTTTTTATTAAAGTTTTCACTAAAAACACGACGTCCTTTAGTATAATCCCGGTCAAGGGTATCAATACTTTCTTTGAGCTGACTCACCTTTTGCATGCGGTAGTGAGACGTGTAATCTTCCGCTTCCAAATCAATATTATTGAATTTGGAAAGGTCAATATTCATCACATATTGATCAAAAGATACTTTGGCATGTGGGAAGCGTTGGTTTCTTTTTAGGTCTTTAGTCTCAATTTCCTCATAACGATTTCCATCAAAGAGCACTAATTGTAAATTACTGTCCGTAGTTTTACTTTTTAACTCCCCACGTTTTGCTTTAATGACAACATTGTTTTTTTTGTTTGGGGAGTTTTCGTGTATAACTACATCTTCTAAAAACCGTTCGTTTTCACCATATTTCTTGGCTACTTTAATATTCATCTGCCCAAGATCATTAAAGATCCCTTCACGAATGGCAAGGGTAGGTTGAAGTTTTGCCAAATTACGTCTTAGATTGAATGATTTTAATTCTCCATAGGGAATGACATGATTGGAAAAATAAAAACTCCCAATCCCGAGTATAATATGAAAAATAATGAGCGCATACATGGCTCGATGGAGCGATATTCCAGAAGATTTCATCGCCGCAAATTCATAATTTTCTGAGAACGACCCATAGGTCATTAATGACGATATTAAAACAGAAAGCGGTAGAACTAATGGAACTAATTTTGGCGAATAGTACAGCAAAAATTTACCAATGATCATTAAATCTAAATCTTTCCCCGCCAGCTCATCAATAAACAACCAAAAAGTTTGGATCACAAAAATCAACATTGAAATTGTGAAAACACTTACAAGTCGGGTTAAATAACTTTTTAATATGTAGCGGTCAATAATTTTCAAAACTCCTCGTTGATGTAATAATTTTGATAATCAGATGGGTTAAAAACAAAATAGTCTTGTGTTAAAGAAACATTTTCTTTTTGATTATTGATGGTAAGGGTGGTTTTAGTTCCATTCTTTCCAATTTCAATCAACCGAAAGATATGGTATGTTTTGACATTAACCCCAAGTAATAAATAAGAAATATCTTCATTTACATCGCTAGGAACGAGCTTTACAAATTGTATTTTTTTCCCCTGAACATTTTGATTTATGTCCCATTGATAGTCATAACCCGTTTCATAGAAATGTAAAAGTTTACTGGGGTTTATTCCAAATTCATCTCCTTCATCGACAGAGTTGATGGTAACTTCTTCATTTTCTGGAACGATCGTATATGTTTTTTGACCGTCAGAAATTTGAGTGATGTTTAGGAAGTTTAGTTTGTATCGATCACCAGCAACAACAACATCTCCTTTGGCTTCCTGACGGATATCTTCTTGTTTGTTTTCCAAAACATAAGCAAAATCAAAGGTAATATTGTCGTAGCTCTCAATTTGATTGGATACCTTATCCAAAAGTGCTTTTGCTTGAAGTGATGTTTGGGAAAAGGTAAGTTGAAAACTTAACATCCCTATCAAAATAAAATATTTCATCCGTTAAAAAGTATAAATGTCGTTGATAATATAGTTTTAGTCATGCTTAGGTCAATTCTATTTTTTGTTTTGAACCTTTTTTTTAAAGGCTTTCATTATTTAGCAATTGATTCAATTGTGCAAGATCATTTACTAAAACCTGTCTTGCTTTACTTCCTTCAAAAGGACCAACGATTCCTGCTGCCTCCATTTGATCAATAATTCTTCCCGCGCGATTGTAACCTAATTTTAATTTACGTTGCAATAAAGATGCCGAACCTTGTTGGGCTATGACAATTACTTCAGCAGCTTCACGAAACAAGGCATCACGATCAGCCGCATCAATATCCAAATTCCCACTGTTTTCTTCTCCGACATATTCTGGAAGAAGGTGGGCTTCTGCATAGCCTTTTTGAGCTCCAACATAAGCAGCAATTTTTTCCACCTCAGGTGTATCGACAAAAGCACATTGAATTCGGGTAAGATCATTTCCTTGCGTATATAACATATCTCCCAAACCAATCAATCGGTCTGCCCCTCCAGTATCTAAAATGGTTCTTGAATCTATTCTAGAGGTAACTCTAAACGCGATTCTTGCTGGAAAATTGGCTTTAATTATTCCAGTAATTACATTTACGGAAGGACGCTGCGTAGCAATAATTAGATGGATTCCAACAGCCCTTGCCAATTGTGCAAGTCGCGCAATAGGTGTTTCCACTTCTTTTCCAGCAGTCATGATTAAATCGGCAAATTCATCTACTACCAATACGATATATGGTAAAAACAAATGCCCGTCATTAGGATTTAAATTGCGCTCTCTGAATTTTTTATTGTATTCCTTAATATTACGACACATGCCATTTTTCAAAAGTTCATAGCGATTGTCCATTTCAATACAGAGGGAATTGAGTGTGTTGATAACTTTACTATTATCGGTTATTATCGCATCTTCTGAATCGGGAAGTTTAGCCAGATAGTGGCGTTCAATTTTATTGTAAATATTGAGTTCTACTTTTTTGGGATCTACCAAAATAAACTTGACCTCTGCCGGGTGTTTTTTATAGAGAATGGAAGTCAGTACAGTATTCAATCCAACAGATTTACCTTGACCTGTTGCACCAGCCATGAGTAGGTGTGGCATTTTAACCAAATCAACCACAAAGGTTTCATTACTAATGGTCTTACCCAAGGCGATGGGCAGTTCCATTTCAGCAGATTGAAATTTAGCAGCACTTATTACCGAGCGAATAGAAACAATACTCGGCTTTTGATTGGGGACCTCTATACCGATGGTTCCTTTTCCCGGGATGGGGGCAATAATACGAATGCCCAATGCAGAGAGGGATAGGGCAATATCATCTTCCAGATTTTTAATTTTGGAAATTCGTATCCCTGCTTCTGGTATAATTTCATAAAGGGTTACCGTTGGACCGATGGTGGCTTTGATATGTGCTATTCCTATATTGTAATTTTTAAGCGTACTGACAATTTTGTTTTTATTCGCCTCTAATTCTTCTTGATTGATGGTAATACTTCCATCCCCATAATTTTTTAATAAATCTAGGGTAGGTAGTCGAAACGAGCTTAAATCCAAAGTAGGGTCGTATTTCCCCTGTTTTTTTACAAGCTCCATGGCTAGTTTTTTTTCCTCGGAAGTTTCTTCAGTAATCGTTTCAATTTCCATTTGAATTGGGGCTTCCACAGTAGTTTTCGGAGGAGCTATAGGTGCTTTTATTTCTTCAGGCTCCACGCTTAACGGGGTGGATGAAGTTGGAAGGTCTTCCTCTTTAGCGACTGTTTCTACATCTAAGGGAGAGACTTCATCCGATGTTTTAGAAACGGTAGGGGTCAACCAAGCTTTAATTTTTTCAGGGGTCCAGTTCAATTCAAGTACCAAAAAGCAGAGTAAGAAAAATAAAAGTAAAATGATGAGTCCTGCCGACCCAATGTAAGTGATAAGAAAGCGATTGATTTCAAAACCTACCAAGCCCGCAATGATGGGGGAGTAGTTGTAGAAAAAGGCTAAGGTGACACAAAGCCACAGCATTTGAAGCATTCCCCATGCCCAACGTTTTAATAAATTGGTGTTTGTTTGCTTAAAGAAATAGGCTTTTCCAGTGAGAAACAACAAATAGACAAACATATACGCACTTATACCAAAGAGTTGGTAAATAAACCAGTGACTGATGTAGGCCCCTAATTTTCGTAAGTGATTTTGTGCTTCAATGGTTTGATCTCCTAAAACTCCGAGCGTACTAAAATCTTCCTTCCAGGAAAAAAAATAAGAAGTAAACGCCAACATTAAAAGCAGGGAAAATAAAATCAAAAAACCACCAAAAATGATCTCTTGTTTTCGCTGTTTTTTTTTGTCTTTTTCCGAGAATTTTGGAACTCTAGGGACTTTTTTCTTTTTAACCATTCTTTTTTCTGTGTTACAAAAATACAAATTCAAGACCAATAATGGTATTAAAAAAATTGAAGAAGAAGTTCAAGTAAAATAACGTTTCCTAACGGAAACTATTGTCCAAATCCCTTGTAGAAATCAGCTTTTGAAAACACCCTATCTTAAAATATTTTAATAAGACTTCTTTACAAAGTATTCTATTGCTTTTCAGCTAAGGATCGGATCTTGATTTTAAATGCGGCAAACAACAAGGTCATTATTGGACTTAACCAGTTAAAGATGGCATAAATAAAATATTCTCCAACACCAACACCTAAAACCCCTGACTGATAAGCACCACAAGTATTCCAAGGAATCAAAACAGAAGTCACTGTCCCAGTATCTTCTAGAGTACGGCTTAAATTTTCTGGAGCAAGACCTCGATCTTTATACGCTTTCGAAAACATTTTTCCAGGAATGACAATGGCAAGATATTGATCGGAGGCGGTTAAATTTACGGTTAAACACGAAGCCGCTGTACTGGCAAATAATTGAAAGGTATTTTTAGCCATACTGAGCAAGGCATTGCTGATTTTTTGTAAAGCACCAATGGCATCCATGATCCCACCAAAAACCATGGCACAAATGATCAACCAAATAGTTCCCAACATACCTTCCATACCCCCTGAAGAAAAAAGATCGTTTAAAAGAACGTTGCTTGTGGTGATTTGTGTAGAAACGGTGATGGCGTTTAATACGGCACGATAACCACCTTCAAAGCTCAAACTGTCTGTTCCACCTGCCAGCTCCAATAAAATAGGTTGCTGAAAAATTATGGCGAAAAGACCACCGAATAGGGTTCCAATCATCAAAGCAATTAAGGGAGGGCTTTTTTTAACAATCAAAAAAATCACGGAGGCAGGGACTAAAAACAACCAAAAATTAATATTAAATTTTTCGTCGATCGCTTGGATGAGTGATGCAGAGTCTGTAACTCCATCCGTTTGTTGTGTAAAACCGAGAATTAAAAAAACCACTAAGGTCACTATGATGGAGGGAACAGTGGTAATGGTCATATAGCGTATATGCGTAAATAAATCACTTCCTGCCATGGCCGGAGCCAAGTTAGTGGTATCACTTAAAGGCGATAGTTTATCACCAAAATAGGCACCAGAAATTACCGCTCCAGCAACCATCCCCACCGGTAAACCCATGGCTTTTCCAATTCCGATCAATGCAATCCCTACGGTAGCTGAGGTGGTCCAACTACTTCCTGTTGCCAATGAAATAATGGCACAGATGATGATACAAGCAGGAAGAAAAATACTCGGATGAAGGATTTGTAAACCGTAATAGATCATGGCTGGAATGATTCCACTGATCAACCAAGTTCCTGCAAGGGCTCCCACAAATAATAAAATCAAAATGGCTCCAGCTACCGATTGAATATTTTCCGCCACCTGTTGAATCATCGTTTTATAACTAATCTTGTGAGCAAAGCCAACAGTTGCTGCTATAGCACCCCCTAACAATAAAATGAATTGATTGGAACCACTTAAAGCATCATCCCCAAAAACAAAAACATTGTATGAAAGAAGCAAGATTAAAAGAATAATCGGGATAAAAGCAGCTCGTAACGATAGGTTGGGTGACTTCAAAATGACGGTGATTTATATTAAATAAGTTTATTCATCACGAAAAGTAGGCATTCAAAAGCATTTTAACAAGTTTTCCATTCTTAGGCGTTTTCTTTTGATTGTTTTTTTGTCATCAACAAGATACCCGTTGACCAGTCCATATAAGAAATAAAAAAATCTGTTCTCGTATTTAAATAAGCGCGTAACTCCACTACTTTTTCTGAATGTCCTTGCGGCCAATTTTGTTGGGTTAACAGGTCATCTATAACATAAAATACTCCAATTTTGATCATGTTTAGGGTTTCCTCCACAAGGAAAAATTTTCCAGGCCAAGCATCTGCAAAAATCAAGTCAAAGCGCTTTTCAAGATTGTTTTTAAGCCATTCGTTTCCATCAGTACAACAAAGGTTTAGTCGGTCATCATCACCCAAAAAAGCAGTGGCAATCGCTAAACAATTTGGCTCATTGTCAAGACTTGTTAAATGGGCTTTTTGTCCCATACCATCCAACAGCCAAGAGGTTGCCAGTCCAGTGCCAGTACCAATTTCTAAAAAGTCACCATCAGGTTTGGAAGCCACAAGGCTGCGTAGAAGCTGCCCAATTTCGATATTGGAAGCCATCGTAAAACCTGAAGCTTTTGTTTTTTTTAAAAGGGAGGAGTACGATTTAGGGTAGGTGTCGTTCATTTTTAAGGGCTTAAATTTTTATAAAAATTATATTTTAAAGATAATAAAAAGCTAGCGATACAGAAGTCTATTGATTAGTCAATATGGCTTTACAATGATGTTTAAAAGAACCTAAAAAAAGCCGTTTATCATGTTGGAAACATTTGTATTTTTGAAGTCAAAATAGAAATGCATATGGAATCTTTTGATGTTGCAATAATTGGATCAGGTCCTGGGGGCTATGTTGCTGCTATTCGTTGTGCCCAATTGGGAATGAAAACAGCTTTGATAGAAAAATACAATACCCTTGGAGGCACCTGTTTAAACGTGGGTTGTATTCCTTCCAAATCCTTACTGGATTCCTCTCATCATTACGAAGATGCGATCAAAAATTTTGGTGAACACGGTATTGAAATCGATGGAGCGATTAAAGTGAACTTTAAGCAAATGATTGATCGAAAAGCAGCCGTTGTTGAACAAACAACAAAAGGGATTGACTTTTTGATGGATAAAAATAAAATTACGGTACTCCGTGGTGTGGGAAGTTTTGTGGACGCCACGCACATTAAAATAGACGGTGAAGCCAATCAAACCATAGAAGCGAAACACAGTATTATTGCTACGGGATCTAAACCGGGCAATTTACCTTTTATTACTTTGGATAAAGAGCGTGTTATTACTTCCACAGAAGCCCTTTCTTTAAAAGAAATTCCAAAACATTTGGTCGTCATTGGAGGTGGGGTCATCGGTTTGGAATTGGGACAAGTCTATCGCAGACTAGGAGCTGAGGTTTCCGTAATTGAATATGCCGACCGAATTACACCGATAATGGATAAGGGACTTTCCAAAGAATTGATGAAGGTCATGAAAAAACAAGGAGTTAAATTTTACCTGTCACATGGTGTAAATGCTGTAGAGCGAAAAGGAAACCAAGTAAGCGTTACTGCAACCGATAAAAAAGGAAATGACGTTTCTTTTGAAGGAGACTATTGTTTGGTTTCTGTTGGTCGTCGGCCCTTTACTGATGGACTGAACGCCGCCGCTGCTGGTGTTCAAATTAATGAACGTGGACAAGTGGATGTTAACGACCATTTACAAACGGCTGCTGCTAATATTTATGCTATTGGTGATGTGGTTCGTGGCGCCATGTTAGCCCATAAAGCCGAAGAAGAAGGGGTTCTGGTTGCGGAATATCTTGCTGGGCAACACCCGCACATTGACCATAATCTAATTCCCAATGTAATTTATACATGGCCGGAGGTTGCAGCCGTAGGTAAAACAGAGGAGCAACTCAAAGAAGCAGGTGTACCTTATAAGACGGGTCAATTCCCTATGCGAGCACTTGGACGTGCCCGAGCAAGTATGGATACTGATGGTTTTGTTAAAATCTTAGCTGATGCGACCACGGATGAGGTGTTGGGGGTTCATATGATTGGCGCTCGTGCTGCCGATTTAATTGCGGAAGCTGTGACTGCCATGGAATTTAGAGCCTCGGCGGAAGATATCGCTCGTATGAGCCATTCCCATCCAACCTATGCAGAAGCGGTTAAGGAAGCTGCTCTTGCAGCAACGGAAAGCCGACCACTTCATATTTAAGACTTTTTTAATTTGGCGAGGTGTTTAGTCTTGACTACTGAGCTTCGGTTACTGAGCCTTACTTTTGTTAGTAAGGCTAATCAAAGCGGCTGAAGTTTCAAAGGCTATAATATTTTTTAAAAACTATTTTGATTTTCTAGTTAATGCTTGGATTCTTTTTTTGGCAAAGTCAGCGGCAATAACTACGGCAATACAACTTACAATAAAGGCTACTGCGCCCAGCACCGTTGGAGGAAAAGTCAATGAATGATTATAATAGCGATAAATTCCTATCCCCGTTAAACTTCCGTATAAAATAAAGTAGTGGATAATGTATAAATCAAGTGTTTTGGTTCCGATCAGAAACCAAAATTTATGGGTTAATAAAGGTTGTAACCAGATGAATATACCCATTAACAAAAAAACATCCCCTAAGCGGATAAATAAAAAGTTATTATTGGCGACTCGTGATAATAAGTCCCCAGGAAGAAAATGATCTAAATAAACAAAAAAGGCAGAAGATTTGAGGATGAGTACCACTCCCAATCCAAAAAATAAAAGCCCCCAAAGTTTAATTCTTTCGTATTGATGATGCATAAAATAAGCAATAGCCGTTCCAATACTCACATAACCCAACCATGGAAATAAGTAAAATACACCTCCGTTTCCTTTTACTAAGTATGCTGCAATTGCTTTTGGAAATTGATCCATTACCTGTCCACTATAGAGGGGTTGCCCTATAAAAATAATCAATCCTAAAGCCATAAAGAGTACCCCTAAACCTGTTTTTAATCGGTTAAAACACAAGTAGAGAACTA
Source organism: Flavobacteriaceae bacterium (assembly GCA_965662885.1). GTDB lineage: Bacteria > Bacteroidota > Bacteroidia > Flavobacteriales > Flavobacteriaceae > CBFIJI01. Next base: position 19,044 of record CBFIJI010000019.1, read on the forward strand.
AAATATAGCAGAGTGAAAGACCAATGATATGTAAAACATCAGGTTGAATAAAAGAACCATTCAATTGTCCTTTAAAGAGTGTGGGAAGGTTAAGTCGAAGTAAATAACCCCAAAACAACAACTCTAAACCACGTTTAAATCCTTTTTTTATTCGTGGATTACCGACACCTTGAATGGGTGATTTTAACAGAAGAAACGTAAAGACCCAGCCAGTAATGGTAAAAAAAATGGGAGCAGTAAAGCCTCTGCAATACAACCACATTCGATAAAAAATATCTGTAGTATCAACGGTTGTTTTATCCAAAATACTACTGATAAAGTGGCCTTGCAACATCATGATGATCGCAAAAGCGCGAAGTGCATCTAGAAAATACAGTCGTTTCGTAGCTAATCCCGTTAATTGATGTACGCTATTTTTTAAAAAGGGTACTTCCATTTGAATTGATCAAACCTCTTTAATCTAAAGATGTATATTAATAAATTTAGTTCTTGCTTACAAGATAAAGATTGCAAGTGAACTAAAAGGGGTCTAAGCTGTTTTAATTATAAGAAGGGTGTAGAACAGCTGCACCCTACCTATTGATTTTTTAAAACCTAGCGTTTTGTAACGAAAAAATATTAATGAATGATTTTCCTTATTCTATAAGGATTAGATGCCTTTAAAAAAATCTTCTGGTTTAATCTCTAGTGCTTTTAAGACTTTTAAAAGAGAACTTAAACGTAAGTCTTGTCCTTTTTCATAACGACCATATTGTGCACGAGATAGATTATGAGTAAATGCAAAATTCTCATAACTTGAAAAACCTTTAGCTTTACGGAGTTCTCTTAGTCTATTGCCAACTTTTTTTAACTCTTCTTTCGAATCCAAATCCAATTCTGACATGCGCAAATTTCGGTAAGTTGATTTTTCTATGTTACTACTTTAAAATACCTATTTATGAATGGTTAATTTATGAGTAATATTTTTTTTTTAAAAATTCCTTAACAAACTTTTTAAGTTATTTTTTCAACACCCACCGATAATAAAAATTATTTAAGAAAATTAATAAAAAATTGTTTAATCATTAAATATAAATGAATGATTTCTCCTTTGAGCAGTATTTATTTTTGGTTATTAACTTCGATTATCAAGTTTTCTTGGACTTTTAGGAACAAGTAGCTTATTTGATAGCTGTGTAGGCCGATTCCATTTTAGCTTTTATTTCTGCTAAAGCTAAATGTCCTAAGCTGCCCACATGCGTATGATCCAAGTCTTTTTTTGGGATAAAGTCTCCACTAGCAATAGTTTCTCCCATTTTTCGATAGGCATCACGAAAAGGCAATCCTGATTTTACCCATTCATTAAGCGTATCGACACTGAAGAGATAATCATATTTGGAATCATCAGTACAATTTTTTTTGACTTCAATTTTTTCCAAACTAAACAAAAGCATATCAAAACACGCTTTTAATTCTTGGAAGGCCTCAATAATTGGTCCTTTAGCCAATTGCATTTCTCTGTGATAACCGCTAGGAAGATTGGTGGTCAATAATGCCAATTGTTGAGGAAGCCCTTGAAGTAGGTTACATTTCCCACGTATTAATTCAAAGAGGTCAGGATTTTTTTTGTGGGGCATAATACTCGAGCCCGTTGTCAGTTCGTCGGGAAAGCTGATGAAATCAAAATCTTGCCCCATATATAAACAAATATCCATACTCAATTTAGCTAGTGTTCCTGCCAAATTTCCTAAAGCAATAGCAGTTGTTTTTTCTATTTTACCGCGTCCCATTTGTGCAGCTACTACATTGTATTTTAAAGTTTTAAAACCCAATTCCTCAGTTGTGTATTTACGATCAATAGGAAACGAACTTCCGAAACCAGCAGCACTTCCCAACGGATTCTGATCTGCAAGAGTATGCGCAGCGTTAAGGAGCACAACATCATCAATTAAACTTTCGGCATAGGCTGAAAACCAAAGACCAAATGAAGAGGGCATGGCTACTTGCATATGGGTATAGCCTGGCATTAAGTCACTTTTATGGGTGTCAGCCAATTTTAATAAAACGTCAAAAAGTTCTTTCGTTAATCCTTTAATTTCATTGAGAGCTTCTTTAATATACAGTTGTAAGGCAACTAAAACTTGGTCGTTTCGGGAACGAGCGGTATGGATTTTTTTACCTAAATCGCCTAATTCTTTAGTCAATAGGAATTCAATTTTGGAATGCATGTCTTCAAATTCCTCTTCAATAGTAAATGTACCCTTCTCTACAGTTTTTTCTATTGCTTTCAATACCGTTACCAATTGTGTAGCTTCTTCTTTTTTAAGCATTCCAATGTGTGCTAACATTTGAGCATGAGCAATAGAAGCTTGACAATCATATCCTGCCAAAATAAGATCGTATTCTCGATCTTTTCCTACTGTAAAGTGATCAATTTTTTTGTTTGTTGGTATTCCTTTTTGCCACAGTTTCATAACTATAAAATATTTTTTAATAATTCAATATAAAAAGTAATTCCCTCCTCAATTTCATTTACGTAAATAAACTCATTTGCTGTATGCGAACGGGTGGAATCTCCAGGTCCTAACTTTAAAGAGGGACAGTTTAAGGCTGCTTGATCGGACAATGTTGGAGAGCCATAAGTCGTTTTACCCAATGCAATACCAGATTGAATTAATTCGTGCTCAATGGGAATGGAAGAGGAGTTCAAACGCAAGGAGCGTTCTTTTAGCTCACAGGGAGCTTTTTCTTTTAAAATACGTGCTATTTCTTCGTTGGAGTAGCATTCATTGACACGAACATCAATGACCAAATGAACTTCGGATGGCACGACGTTGTGTTGTCTTCCTGCGTTGACTTGTGAGACCGTGACTTTTACTGGTCCTAATGTTGAAGATTCTTTTTCAAACCTAAAGGTTTTAAACCATGTTAATACTTCGGGAAGCTTCATAATCGGATTATTGTCATTCGGATGTGCAGCGTGACTCGCTGTCCCTTTAATAACTCCGTCAAAGACTATTAAACCTTTTTCTGCAATTGCCAATTCCATTAAAGTAGGTTCACCAACAATGGCCAAATCTATTTTAGGTAAATCTGGTAGAAGTCCTTTTAAACTTTTTGGACCCGCACTTTCTTCTTCTCCCGAAGCGACCATTAACAAATTGTATTTTGGGTTAGGATGGGAATAATAATGTGTAAATAATGCAAGTAAAGAAACCAATGCCCCTCCAGCATCATTACTGCCTAAGCCATATAGTTTTCCATTTTCGATAGAAGCATCAAAGGGATCTTTGGTGTAGGATTGATTGGGTTTAACAGTATCGTGATGCGAATTTAAAAGCAAGGTGGGTTTTGAAGATTCAAAGGCTTTATTGGTGGCCCAAACGTTATTATCTTTTCTTTTAAAAGGAATGTCGTGTGTTTTAAACCAATTTTCAATGAGTTGAGCCGTTTGATCTTCTTCACTTGAAAAGGAGGGTGTGCTGATCAGTTGTTGCAGCAAGTGAACCGCTTGGGTGGTGAGTGACTTCTTCATTATCGTACTATTTGGGTGTGTTGACTATTACCATTAATCATTTTTGGAAGACCTATTTTTACATAGCTGACTCCTTGTTCAATAGCCTTAAAGCAGTTGTGTAACTTAGGAAGCATTCCATCCGCAATGATTCCTTCTTTTTGAAGTTGTAAATACGATTCAGAATTGATCTTTTCGATGACAGAGCTCTCGTCCAACACATTCTTTAAAACGCCTTTTTTTCAAAACAATAATGGAGTGTTACTTCGAAGTATTTTGACAGACTTCCTGCAATGGATGCCGCAATAGTATCTGCATTGGTGTTGAGTAATTGTCCATTTTGATCATGTGTGATTGCACAAGAAACAGGAGTAAGCCCTCCTAGTAGTAGGTGTTGAAAAAGTTCTGTATTGACCACAGAAACGTCTCCTACAAAGCCATAGTCAATTGTTTTTATCGGTCTCTTAATTGCAGTAATAGCATTACCATCAGCACCGGAAAGGCCAAGGGCATTACAACCAAGACCTTGTAATTGGGCTACTATATTTTTATTTATTTTTCCTGCATAAAGCATGGTAATGAGTTCTAGGTTCTTCGCATCAGTGATCCGCCTACCATCAATCATTTGCACAGGTATATTCATTTTTTTTGCCAGTGTAGTCGCTTTTTTTCCACCACCATGAACCAAAATTTTTGCTCCATCCATTTGAGCAAAATCACAGAGGAAGGTTTGGAGTTCTTTGCTGTCCTCAATGATATTCCCCCCGATTTTCACAACACTTAGTTTATCCATTTTCCAATATTTGCTTTAAAACGGCTTGTGCCGAATAAATTCTGTTTTCTGCCTGTTGGATCACCAACGAATTGGGGCTGTCCAAAACACCATCTGTCGCAACTACATTTCTTCGAATCGGCAAGCAATGCATAAATTTTCCATTGTTGGTTGTTAGCATCTTTTCAGGAGTAATCATCCATTGATCATCTGTTTTCAGGATTTGACCATAGTGATCATAGGAACTCCAGTTTTTAGTATAGACAAAATCAGCTCCTTCCAAGGCTTCTTTTTGATGGGTTGTACACTTGACTCCTTTGGTAATTTCAGGATTTAAGGCATAACCTTCTGGATGGGCAATCACAAATTCGGCATCGATATACTTCATCATTTGTGTAAAGGAATTGGCTACTGCATGGGGCAGGGCTTTAGGGTGTGGCGCCCAGCTTAATACAATTTTGGGTTGATGAACGGTTGGATGTTCTTTTAAGGTAATAGCATCGGCCAATCCTTGTAAAGGATGCGCTGTCGCACTTTCCATGTTTATAATTGGAACTGTTGCATATTGAGTAAAACTTCGCAACACTATTTCAGCTTCATCTTTTTCTTTGTCGGACAAACTGGCAAAGGCTCTTATGGCAATTAGGTCACAATATTGAGAAATTACGGCAGCAGCCTCTTTAACATGTTCCGATCGTGAACCATTCATGAGGCTACCATCTTCAAATTCAAGAGACCAGCCTTCATTGGTGAAATTCATCATCATGGTATGAATGCCTAAATTTTTAGCCGCTTTTTGGGTACTTAATCGGGTTCTTAAACTGGGATTAAAAAACAAGAGTCCTAAGGTTTTACCTTGCCCCAAAGTATTCCATTGTGTTGGATTCTTTTTTAAGTCCATTGCTGTTTTGAGTGTTTGGTCAAAATCAGGCAAGTCCGCTAACGTGATAAAGTGTTTCATAATAGTGCTTCTAATGCATCAAAAAATTGATCAAAATGGATTTTTTGAACGGTTAATGGTGGAAGAATTCGCAAGACATTTTTATTGCTACTACCCCCTGTAAAGATGTGTTTTTCGTAAAGAAGTCTTTTTCGTAAACCCCCAACTTCAAAATCAAATTCCAGTCCGAGCATCAAGCCTTGCCCTTTGATTTTGACACCTGTGAATTTTTCAGCTTTATTCCTAAAATAAGCTTCTATTTCTGTAGCATGTTGTTGGAGTTGCTCTTTTTTTAAGATTTCCAAAACAGCCAAGGCGGCAGTACACGCAAGGTGATTTCCACCAAATGTGGTGCCTAGCATGCCGTATTGGGGTTTTATATCCGGGTGAACCAAAATGCCTCCTACTGGAAAACCATTGCC
>CBFIJI010000020.1:0-24488 GCA_965662885.1 Flavobacteriaceae bacterium
AATGTGCTAAAAAATGTGCTCAAAACCTATATAGAATCTCCAGCAGAAAAAAGTTTAAAGGAACTTTTAACAGCAGTAACCTCCCAACCTATTGATTGGTTTTTTGAAGATTATGTCCAAAAAAGAGTGCCTTTTGATTTTAACGTGAAGAACATCACTAAAATTGGTGATAAATTTGAAATTCAAGTCAATGAAAAAAACAATCGTAAGGCCCCTGTAAAATTAGCTTTACTGAATAACGACAGTATTCTTAGTAAGAAATGGATTTATCTGAATAAGAAAACGAATACGGTTCAATTAGAGGCTAAGGATGCCAACTATTTAGCGATTAATCCCAGTATAGAATTACCAGAATGGAATAAAAATAACAATTGGGCGCGATTGAATGATAGGTTTAATTTTAAACCTTTAAAAATCCAATTCTTAAAGGATATTGAAAACCCTAAGATAAATCAGCTATTTATCACACCAGTGGTAGGATTTAACTATTATGATGGTATAATGATGGGGTTAAATTTTAAAAACAAAAAATTAAAATCACAACCTTTCCAGTTTGATTTTCATCCTCAATACGGACTTCGAGAGAAAACCCTTGTAGGGTTCTTTCGATCAAGCTATAGGAAATATCATGAAAATAAAAAAAAGTACCTCACTCAATACTCAATGTACGGGAGTAGTTTTCACTACAACACCAACTTAAGATATACGGTATTTGTTCCTTCAATCACTTTCTTTTATCGCAGTTTAGATCTTAGATCTAATTATAGACAATATTTAAACTTCTCCATGTACAGTGTTCAGCGGGAAAATGAACCTTCAATTAAAACTTCACCAAATTATGAGGTTTTGAATATGACGTATAACGTTTCCAATAAGGGGGCCATAAACTATTTCTCCGCAAACACAAGTTTTGAAATGTCAGATCAATTTTCTAAAATTCAATCCAGTATCGATTTTAGGAAGTTATACCCCAGTGGTCGTCAATTTGCTATACGTATGTTTTTGGGTAAGTTTTTATGGAACAACACAGGAACAACTGACTATTTTGATTTTAATTTAAATCGGCCTAATGATTATTTATTTCAATACAGCTACTTAGGTCGTTCAGAGACTACCGGTTTTTATAGTCAACAATTTGTGACTGCAGAGGGTGGATTTAAATCTAAATTTGAAGAATCAAATTCCAATAATTATATGGCAACCATCAATGTTTTTATGGGGCTTTGGAAGTGGGTTGAAGTTTACGGAGACCTTGGATTTCTTAAAAATAAAGGCACTAAAGCTGTAGGCTATTTTGACAGTGGTATTCGACTAAACTTATTGCCAGATTATCTCGAACTGTACTTTCCAGTTGTATCCTCCAATGGTTGGGAAATTTCACAGCCCAACTACTCCTCTAAAATTCGTTTTGTTTTGTCGCTGCGATCCAATTCACTTAAAAACTTGTTTACCAGAAATTGGTTTTAACGATAAGTGCCGCATTTAGGTCCTCATCCATCAATTGGTTTTTTGCCTAAATTTCGCTACTTTTGGCCACGTTATATGAAGTTTGAAAAAGAAGTAATTGCTGCGGCATACCCGTTTGAAGATTTTAAAAAAGAAATCCTTCACGACTACAAAATAATGGCTCTCAGCCGAGAATGCAGCATATTAGGCAGAAGAGAAGTTCTTACAGGGAAAGGTAAGTTTGGTATTTTTGGTGATGGAAAAGAACTCCCTCAAATTGCACTGAGTAAATTTTTCAAAAAAGGAGATTTTCGTTCAGGCTACTATCGTGATCAAACCCTTCTAATTTCACAAGATTTACTCTCACCCAAAGAAATATTTGCTGCGCTTTATGCACATTTAGACCTTGAAAAAGAACCCATGTCAGGGGGACGTCAAATGGGTGGTCATTTTGTAACCCGAAGTATTTCAAAAGATGGAGAATGGTGTTCCTTGGTGGATCAAAAAAATCATAGTGGTGATATTTCTCCAACAGGAAGTCAGATGCCGCGCTTAGTTGGTTTAGCGCAGGCTTCAAAAATATACAGACACCATCCAATTGACAATGCTGAAAAATTTTCCAAAAATGGCGATGAAATTGCTTGGGGAACTATTGGAAACGCAAGTACTAGTGAAGGCATGTTTTTTGAAGCCATAAACACTGCAGGTGTTCTACAAATTCCAATGGTCGTAAGTGTTTGGGACGACGATTACGGAATTTCTGTTCACAATAAAGATCAGACTACTAAAGGTTCTATTTCTGCTGTTTTAGAAGGTTTTCAACGAACAGATAAAGACAAAGGTTTCGAAATTCTCAAGGTAAAAGGGTGGGATTATTCAGCTCTTTTAAACACCTATGAATATGCTTCCAAATTAGCACGAGAACAACATATTCCCGTTTTAGTTCATGTCATAGAATTAACGCAACCCCTTGGACATTCTTCCTCAGGTTCGCATGAGCGGTATAAAAGTAAAGAACGCCTAGAATGGGAGAAAGCTCATGATTGTAATGTTAAAATGCGTGAATGGATATTGTCCAATGGAATTGCTTCAGAAGAATCCCTTGAAGCAATAGAGAAAGAAGTAAAACTAACCGTTAAAAAATCACGTCGTGAGGCTTGGGAGGAATATACCCAACCCATCTTTAAAGAAAAAACTACACTTCTTCAATTTTATAAAAAGTTTCTACCTCAAACCCATAACGATCCCGCGCTAAAACTTCTTTTAAAACCAATGGAAGGCGACAGTGAAATTTCTTTTAAAGATATTATTTCCATAGCCAGAAGGATAACTTTGTTTTTGAATCGTTATCCAAAAATTGACAGTACAGATTTTCAGCATTGGTTCCAACAGTTGAACCTTACAATGAAGGACAAAGTTTCCTCCAAACTTTACACCCATTCTAAACAACAACTTTTCGATTTTAAAGCCACTCCCCCCACCTATGACAAGGATGCGAAACAGGTAGATGGACGAATTATCATACGTGATAATTTTGAAGCATTACTTAAAGCCTATGATCGTGTTTATCTATTTGGTGAGGATTCTGGAAAAATTGGAGATGTCAATCAAGGCCTTGAAGGGCTCCAACAAAAATTTGGGGAACACCGTGTTGCTGATACTGGAATCCGAGAAGCTACCATCATTGGGCAAGGAATTGGATTAGCTCTTAGAGGCTTACGTCCGATTGCTGAAATTCAATACCTGGATTATTTACTGTATTGTATTCAAATATTGAGTGATGATTTAGCAACTTTACGTTATCGAACCCATGGAAAGCAAATTGCGCCATTAATTATACGAACACGTGGTCATCGTCTCGAAGGTATTTGGCATTCAGGTTCACCCATGGGTGGAATTGTAAATCTCCTCCGTGGAATTCATGTATTGGTTCCAAGAAACATGACTCAGGCAGCTGCTTTTTATAATACACTCCTACAAATTGAGCAACCAGCATTAGTGATTGAAAGTCTTAACGGCTATCGTTTAAAAGAAAAACTTCCCAATAATTTAGGGACTTTTACACTCCCACTAGGGAAAATTGAAGTACTTCACGAGGGAAGTGATTTAACGGTCGTTTCTTATGGTTCAACGCTTCGCATTGTAGCCGAAACCGTTGAGCGCCTAAAGCAACACAATATCTCTATTGAAGTCATTGACATTCAAACGCTAATCCCATTTGATCTGTCCGCTGACATTCTTAAAAGTGTTAAAAAAACCAATCGACTTTTAATTGTTGATGAAGATGTTCCCGGTGGGGCTTCCGCTTATATTTTACAACAATTACTCGAAAATCAGGATATTTTTAAGTGGCTAGACAGTTCTCCAAAAATGTTAACTGCTAAAGCACATCGACCCGCCTATGGGCCAGATGGTGACTATTATTCAAAACCTTCCGAGGATGATATATTTGAAGCCGCCTATGCTATTATGCATGAAGTAAGCCCGAATAGTTTTCCAAAGTGATCATGTGATTATATTGCAAATAATTTAATCAACATTTCATTTAGAACCTGATAGGGATTAGCAGCATTGCTCCCTATTCCCTTACTTTTAAGATCTGCATCGAGTATTAATGCTAATGCAACACTCGTTTTTTTCATATTAAAATGCCTTGCAGCTTGTTCGTAATCCTTAATAAAATAAGGGTTTACCCCTAATACAGAAGCAGCTTTATTGGGGTTGGAAAGCCCATGATAAAGCAATAATTTCCTAAAAAAAGAATGTAGTGTAGATAAGGTTAGAGGTATTGGATGGTTTTTTGGATTATTGGACATGTATTGGATAATCTGAAACGATTTTGAAAATTGTTTCAACCCAATCGCTTTTTGCAATTCAAAATTATTAAAATCTTTACTAAACCCAATATGAGTTTCAATCATCTCGGCACTAACTTCCCCATCGGTGGAGACAACCAATTTTAATTTTTCTAATTCTTTTTCAATTCTGCTTAAATCAGAACCTAGACATTCAGCCAAGAGCACACTAATAACGGGAGTTAATTTTAGTTTAAATTGGGCTGCACGTGATTGAATCCATCCAGAAATTTGATTGTCATATAAGGGTTTAAAATCAACAGCAATTCCATTTTGTTTGACCGCTTTATACATTTTTTTTCGTTTGTCAAAAGCACTGTATTTATGACAATAAACCAAAATGGTTTGTGTTAATGGTGCTTTAGCATAATTCGCTAGCAAATCAAGATTTCCTTTTAAATATTGGGCCTCTTTAACAACAACCAAATGATAGGGTGCAATCATTGGAAATCTTTTAGCCGTTTCAAGAATTTGTTGAACAGAAGTATCTTTTCCATAAAAAATGGTATGATCAAAATCTTGGGCAGCCTCATCGATAATATTTTCGGTCAAGGTTTTAACAATTTGATCAATAAAATAAGGAGCCGTACCCGACAATAAGTAGAAAGGGGCATATTCGCCTTTTTGAATCTTTGAAAGTAACTGATTAAACTCTTGCATTTTAAAAAAAAATTGCATTTTTACGTCATGGAACTACTTAATTTTCCTGACTATTCATTCCCTACCAAAAGTAATGAAAATAAACCCTATGTTTTTGATCCTTTACGGAAAAAATGGGTGGTACTAACTCCTGAGGAATGGGTGCGTTTACATTGCGTTCAATTTCTTATTCAAGAAAAAAACTACCCTTCCTCACTCATTGCTGTTGAAAAAAGCATTCGTGTTTTTAATACAAATAAACGCTTTGATATTGTTGGATATCAATCCAATCAGAGTGTTTCGGTTTTAGTAGAATGTAAAGCCCCTTCTGAACGAATCACACAGGAAACATTTGATCAAATTGCTCGCTATAATCTAAAGTTAAAAAGTGATTATCTCATGGTGACTAATGGAAGGTTCCATTACTTTTGTCAAATGAATTACGAGCAACAGGAATATAGTTTTATTAAAACACTCCCTCCTTTTAAATCAATTAAGGATGATTGAAATTGCAGTGGTAATCTTAAATTGGAATGGTCAAGAACTCTTAGAACAATTTTTGCCTGCAGTTGTAAAACACAGTCCCTCAGCATCCATTTTTGTTATTGACAACGCTTCTACAGATAATTCACGTGTATTTTTAAAAAATAACTACAGTGAAATAAGCGTCATCCCTTTAAGCAAAAATTTGGGATTCGCTGGAGGCTACAATGAAGGACTAAAGTCCATTGACGCAACCTATTATTGTTTATTGAATTCCGATGTTCTTGTTACCCCAAATTGGTTAGATCCCATAATAACGCATTTCAACACCCACCCCAACACAGGGATCATTCAACCGCATATTTTGGACTTTAATCGTCAAGAAAATTTTGAATATGCAGGGGCTGCCGGTGGTTTTATTGACCGAATGGGATTTCCATATTGCAGAGGGAGAATCATTCATACCATTGAAAAAGATGTGGGACAATACGATCAGGATCAAAAGGTTTTTTGGGCAAGTGGTGCTTGTTTTTTTATACGGAAATCTATTTTTGATTCGCTCAACGGATTTGATGCTGATTTTTTTGCACATCAAGAAGAAATTGATCTGTGCTGGAGAGCACACCATCTCGGATTTTCAACCTTTTCACTAGGCCGTTCAAAAGTCTATCATATCGGTGCGGCTTCCCTTCCAATTTCATCTACCAAAATTTATCTCAATCATCGTAATTCCCTCTATATGCTTGTTAAAAACCTACCCAAGCGCTCTTTATATGTTATTCTTTTTCAACGTTTATCATGGGATGGTTTAATTGCTCTAATGTATTTACTTCAAGGAAAACCCAACTTCTTTTTTGCAGTAATTAAAGCCCATCTTCATTTTTACAAGAATTTTAAACGAATGCGTAAAAAAAGAGGACAACTTTTAAATACAACGCCATATTTTACCCTTAACAACCTTTTAATCTCTTATTATTTGTTTAATTTTAAAAAAATATCTTCTTTTGAAAGATCATAATTCCATTTAATTTAAATTTCATAGTAAAACTTTAAACATGAACAAAATTTTTGCTTTAGCACTTTCAGGTGTTCTTCTAACCTCTTGTGTCTCACAAAAAAAATTCGGAGAACTTGAACAACTTCAACAAAACACTAAAAATCTATTAGATTCTGCAACTTTAAAACTTAATGCTTGTAATGAAGAAAAAGAAGCGGCCATGTCATCATTGTCTTCAATAAAAGAACAGGTTGCCTTTTTAAAAGCAAATAATCAAGACCTTATCAATAATATTGGAGGTCTAACTACCCTATCCCAAAAAGGAGCAGAAAATTTAGAAAAATCTCTTGAAAGCCTTAAAGAAAAGGATTTGAGGATTCAAACCATGCAGGATGCTGTGAGTCGAAAAGACTCTGTTACTTTAGCTCTAGTTACTAGTCTTAAAGGAGTATTAGGTAACATGAGTGACGAGGATATTGAAATCAATGTTGAAAAAGGAGTTGTTTATGTTTCTATTTCAGATAAACTCCTCTTTAGAAGTGGAAGCTTTACCGTCAACGCCGCTGCAAAAGCAGTTTTGGGTAAAGTTGCAACAGTAGTTAACAACAAACCTGAATTGGAATTTATGGTAGAAGGCCATACGGATGATGTTCCAATCAAGATCGAGGGAATTTCTGATAATTGGGATTTGAGTGTAAAACGCGCAACTTCTGTAGTTAGAATCCTACAAAATGAATTTGGTGTTTCCCCTTCAAGAATGACAGCTGCTGGTAAAAGTTATTATATGCCTGTTGCTGAAAATGACACCCCTCAAAATAAAGCAAAAAACAGACGAACACGAATTGTTATTCTTCCAAAATTGGATCAATTCTTTGCTCTAATTGAGCAAGGTATGGAAGAGAGCAAATAAATAAGAAACTAATAATGCAATAAAAAAACACACCAAAGGGTGTGTTTTTTTATTATAACAAGTGAACGTCACCCTTCCCTGTTCTTAAAATCTCAAAGGGGTGCACTGTAAGATCCACAACAGTAGAGGGGATATTATCACCAAAGCCAGCATCAATCATAAGGTCTATTTTATCTTGCCATTGTTCAAATATTAACGAAGGATCAGTAGTATAGTCTAAAATACTATCCTCGTCGTGAAGAGAGCTGGTTATAAGTGGTGCATTTAATAAAGGGAGTAATTGTTTTAGAATCGGATGATTTGAAATGCGTACACCAATAGTTTTTCTTTTTTGAAATGGTTTAGGGAGTTTTCTTGCTGCCTGCATAATAAATGCAAAAGGACCAGGTAAACAACGTTTTAAAATCTTAAATGTCGCAGAATCTACAGGGGCTACATAATGCGATAGTGCACTTAAATCATCAAACAAAAAGCTCAAGGGAGCATGAATTAATTTGATATTTTTTAGTCGTGCAAATTTTTCTAAAGCAGCAGGATGATTGCTTAAGCAACCCATGGCATAAACAGTATCTGTTGGATAAATCATTAGTGCACCAGCATTTAATGCCTCAGCTGCCTTATGTAATAACTTAATATTAGGAGAATTGGGGTAAATCGTAAAAAGTTCAGCCATAAGAAATCTCTTAGCATATTTTAAGCTTTGCAAAGCGCAATAATAAGTTTTTCACCCCTACCCCTTTAAAATTGATGGCAGCTTTTCGATCATTTCCACTCCCTTCAATAGTAATTACTTCTCCACGACCAAAACGACTATGTTCTACCTGCGTTCCCGGAGAAAGTGCAATTTCGCTTGCATTTGAAGGCGCAGCTTCTGAATGGTTTGCTGATACTTTTCGCAGTTTTTGTAATTGTCGGGGGGTTGGACTGGAAATACTACTTTCTTTTTTAGGTGAAGCTTGTGGTTTTCTTTTTACTGGAGTTGGGTCGCCAAAAATTGAATTATTTATTAATGGTTTAAATACATACTCCTCCTTTGGTGCTATAACATTGAGATACTGACTGTCGATTTCTTCAATAAACCGACTAGGCTCCGCATCAATTAATTTACCCCAACGATAGCGCGATTGGGTATAGGTTAGAAATGCACGTTCCTCAGCACGGGTAAGAGCCACATAAAACAAACGACGTTCTTCTTCCAATTCTGTCCGTGTATTCATACTCATCGCAGAAGGAAAAAGATCCTCCTCCATCCCAACAATATACACATAGGGAAATTCCAATCCTTTGGCCAAATGAATCGTCATTAAGGAAACACGATCGTCATCGGAATTTTGTTCATTGTCAAAATCAGTTGCCAAGGCAACATCTTCTAGAAACTCAGAGAGACTCCCTTTCGCATCGACAATTTCCTGTTGTCCTTCTGTAAAATCGCGAATACCGTTAAGTAATTCTTCAATATTTTCAATTCGTGCAACACCCTCCGGCGTAGCATCTTTCTTTAATTCTTGAACTAAACCTGCTTTTTTCGTAACTAGATCCGTTATTTCAAAAGCATTTAACTGTTCATTTTCAATTTGAAATCGTTGAATTAAATTGGTGAAACCTTCAAGTTTGGTAAGTGTACCCGCATTGACAGGTACACCAAGTTCACGTGCCTTCAAAACGGTTTCAAAAAGAGATAAAGAATGGGCTTTGGAAGCAATAACGAGTTTGTCCATGGTCGTTTGTCCAATGCCTCGTGCAGGATAATTAATGATGCGTTTTAAACTTTCTTCATCTTTTGGATTAACAATTAAACGTAAATACGACAGTACATCTTTGATTTCTTTCCTCTGATAAAATGATAATCCTCCATAAATTCGATAAGGAATATCACGTTTAAGCAGCGCATCCTCCATCGCTCTGGATTGTGCATTGGTTCGGTATAAAATGGCAAAATTGTTGTTTTTACGTTGCTCCTGCATTTTAAATTCAAAAATACTTGCAGCAACATGACGGCCTTCTTCGGCATCAGAGGGTAAACGATTAACTTGAATTAAAGAACCTTCCGTATTTGATGTCCAAACGACTTTTTCAATTTTTGTTTTGTTATGCTTGATGATGGAATTTGCAGCATTAACAATGTTTTTTGTGGATCGATAGTTTTGTTCTAAACGATACAAAGCAACATCTTGATAATCTTTTTGAAAATTTAAAATATTATTGATGTTTGCTCCACGAAAAGCATAAATACTTTGAGCATCATCCCCTACCACGCATATATTTTGATACCGATCCGATAAGGCACGAACAATTAGATATTGAGAATGGTTAGTATCTTGATACTCATCCACCAAAATATACCGAAAGCGTTCTTGATATTTTGCCAATACATCGGGGAAACGATTAAGTAACTCATTGGTTCTTAAAAGTAAATCATCAAAATCCATTGCACCGGCTTTAAAACAACGATCAACGTATTCTTTGTAAATTTCACCCATTTTTGGACGCTTTGACATGGCATCGGACTCTTGTAAATCATAATCATTAAAATAGGCTTTCACTGTAATCAGGCTATTTTTAAATGCTGAAATACGACTTCGAATTTGCTTGTATTTATAAATGTCTTTATCCAAACCCATTTCCTTAATGATGGAAGCGATTAATCGATCCGAATCTTGGGTGTCATAAATACTAAAATTGGAGGGAAAACCAAGTTTATCCCCTTCTTGTCTGAGGATACGTGCAAAAACGGAATGGAAAGTACCCATCCATAAGTTTTTGGCTTCACTCTCCCCGACCAAACTCCCAATCCGACTTTTCATTTCACGTGCGGCCTTATTGGTAAAGGTCAAGGCCAAAATGGAAAAAGAATCCACTCCTTGCTGCATTAGATGAGCAATTCTGTAGGTTAAAACCCGTGTTTTCCCAGATCCAGCTCCAGCAATGACAATGAGGGGACCGTCTTTGTGCAATACAGGGCCACTTTGTGCCTCATTCAATTCCGATAAATAAGTGTTTTGGGATGATTCCATAGATGTCCAAAAATAATTAAATAATGATTTTTAATTAAATCTGTGCCAATTACTTATAAACAACTATATTTATTTTAAATAAAAATATGATGAAACAAGCTATCACCTTATTATTGCTCTTCATATGTACTTCTTTTCATATGCTAACGGCGCAAATCCAAGAAAAAGAATTTTCCAAAATAGAAGCCAAAGTGGTTGAATGGAGACACCACATTCATCAAAATCCAGAACTATCCAATCGAGAATACAATACTTCAAAATATGTAGCTGAACACCTTAGAAGTCTCGGGATTGAAGTACAAACAGGTGTAGCCCATACGGGAGTTGTTGGAATTTTAAAAGGAAAACGCCCTGGAAAAGTTGTTGGCCTTCGAGCTGATATGGATGCTTTACCCGTTACTGAAAATAACGATCTACCATACAGATCAAAAGTAACCAGTACATTTAATGGTCAAGATACAGGAGTTATGCACGCCTGTGGTCACGATACCCACGTGGCAATTTTAATGGGGGTTGCAGAATTACTTGCTAAAAATAATGACTTTGCAGGAACGGTTAAATTTATTTTTCAACCCGCAGAAGAAGGACCACCACCAGGAGAAGAAGGGGGTGCCTTACTCATGGTCAAAGAGGGAGTATTAAAAAATCCAGATGTTGATGCCATTTTTGGACTTCATATCAGTTCAGGCTCACCCGTTGGAACATTAACGTACAAGCCTGGCGGAATGATGGCCGCTTCACAACGATTTGTTATTGATGTTAAAGGGAAACAAGCACATGGTTCTACCCCATGGCAAAGTGTTGATCCAATTGTCGTTTCAGCACAAATCATCAATGGTCTTCAAACCATAGTGAGTAGAGAATTACAATTAACCAATGAAGCTGCTGTCATTAGCGTAGGTTCCATTCACTCTGGAATTCGTTTTAATATTATTCCTGAAAAGCTTCAAATGATCGGAACGATACGAACATTGGATTATGATATGAAAGCCTTAATTCGTAAACGCATGATGGAGATGGTTCCTGCTATTGCAAAAGCCCATCGTGCAGAAGCTACAATAAACATTCAAGATGGGGCTGATATTACTTATAATCATCTCGGATTAACAAAACAGATGCTTCCCACTTTACAGCGTGTTGCTGGAACAGAAAATGTAGTGGAAATCAAAGCGATTACTGGTGCTGAAGATTTTTCTTATTTCCAATCGGAAATTCCTGGTTTTTTCTTCTTTTTAGGGGGTACTCCTAAAGACATGAAGATGAGCGATGCACCCTCCCATCACACACCTGATTTTTTTGTTGATGATGCAGGAATGCTTTTAGGAGTAAAAGCCATGTCACAACTCACTTTAGATTATTTAAAGTAGTTACTCCCTTTTTATTCCGTGCTTTTTTTATGGGCAAAATCCCATCCCGATTGCCACCAATCGTTCATTTTAGCAGCGTTAAAAACGAGTGAATTGGTTGTTAAAACGGTAGGTGTATAATATAAATTTACCTTGGAATCCTTTTTTTCTGCGAGCAACTGACCTATTTTAACGTTATGGTTTTCAATACGATCACCCATAAAACCAAAAATTGAACTTAAAGCGTCAAATGGATTCCTACTATGAACTCTATTTGTTTGCTGGTGTTCTGTAGCCAATACAATAGCATCCACCTCCGTAGCACCCAAGGCAATTGCTTTTTCTATGGGGATAATACATCCTAAGCCTCCATCAGCATATTCACAATGATTTTTGGTCACCAAACTCATAAAGGGAACATAGTTACATGAAATCCAAATCCAGTCGATATAATCTTCATAACTACAGGAACGAAGTGACTTATACTCCACTTTATTGGTCGATAAATTAGATACAGTAATGTAAATGTCTTTAGCAGAATCTTTAAGGGAATAAAACTCTTCCAGACTTATCTCACTTGCAATTAACTTTCTAAGATTATTACTCTCTCCAAAGGTTTTACGCCCTCTAACAAAGTTTTTTAATACATTAAAGTGATGAATTCCAATGGAAGCCACACCATTGGTTTCGCGAATATAAAAGGGACAATTATCAAAAATATGCTCTTGACGAACAGCAGTAAAATTGCGCTTTACTTTTTGAATTTTATTTAATGCTAGATGTGTAATTAATAAACTACCCGTTGATGTTCCCAAAAAAAGATCGTACTCGTGTCCCTTTTCTTCTAAAAGGTATTGTGCAACCCCTCCGGCAAATGCACCTTTACTGCCACCACCTGAAATAACCAATGCCCTCATTGTATTGAATTTTAAAAAGTAAAAATAAGAAGATTAAAGTTTTAGAAATCCTCAAATTAAAAAATTAAATTCGTAGCGGTATGGATCCACTTCAAACGTCTATTGAATATATCAAGGGAATCGGACCCAATCGGGCTGCATTACTCCGTGAAGAATTGAATATCAAAACCTTTCAAGATCTTCTTCACTTTTTTCCTCACCGTTATATAGATCGGAGCACTTTTTATCGTATTGGTGAATTACCACAAAACACTTCTGAAATACAAATTAAGGGACGCATTCGCTCCATCAATTTTATAAAACAACAACGAGGTAAACGTATGGTTGCCACTTTTGAAGATGACACCGGAAGTATGGAATTGTTGTGGTTTCGAGGGCATCAATGGATTCGTGAAACGCTAAAAATAAATCAACCCTATGTTATTTTTGGGCGGTTAAATTGGTTTAAGGGGAAAGCCAGTATGCCCCATCCAGAAATGACCTTGGAATCCGAAAATGATAAAGGGATACAATATGCCCTGCAAGGAATTTATCGTTCCTCAGAAAAATTGACCAATAAAGGGATTACCCAAAAGAGCTTTCAAAATGTTATGAAAGAACTCTTAGGGACTAAAAGTGGATATGTACGGGAAACCTTACCTCAGTATTTATGTGAGCGTTTAAAACTAATTCCGAAAAAAACAGCCTTAATCCAAATTCATTTTCCTGAAAGTCAAAATTTACTCTCCCGTGCACAACTCCGTCTCAAATTTGAGGAGCTGTTTTATATTCAAATTCAATTACTCCTTAAAAATCAACAACGAAAACAAAAAATAAAAGGACATATTTTTGAAAATGTAGGGGCTATTTTCACGACCTTCTTTAATAATAATTTACCCTTTGAATTGACAGATGCTCAAAAACGTGTTATTCGAGAAATACGAACTGACTTAGGTTCAGGTCGACAAATGAATCGCTTATTACAGGGTGATGTTGGATCTGGAAAAACAATTGTAGCCCTTCTTTGTATGCTTATAGCTATTGATAACGGGTTTCAGTGTTGTTTAATGGCCCCTACTGAAATACTGGCACAACAACATTATAGATCATTAAAAGATGTGATTGGATTATTGGATGTGAGTTGTGAACTTTTGACTGGAAGTACTTCAAAAAAGGAACGAGTTGCTTTACATGAACGCTTATCAAATGGTTCTTTAAATATTTTAGTAGGTACCCATGCGGTATTGGAAGACAAAGTAATGTTTAACAATCTGGGTTTAGCTGTGATTGACGAACAACATCGTTTTGGGGTGGCACAGCGAGCAAAATTATGGGGAAAAAACGAACTTCCACCTCATATTTTAGTCATGACCGCAACTCCCATCCCAAGAACTCTTGCAATGAGCGTTTACGGTGATTTAGACAGCTCTGTGATTGACCAACTTCCGCCTGGAAGAAAATCGATCAAAACAGTCCACCGATATGACAACAACAGATTAAAAGTCTTTGGTTTTATACGTGATCAAATTAAGTTGGGTCGTCAAGTCTATATTGTATATCCATTAATTCAAGAATCGGAAAAATTAGATTATAAAGATTTGATGGATGGTTATGAAAGTATCTCACGATCTTTTCCCCAACCAGAATACCAAATAAGTATCGTTCATGGCCAGATGAAATCAGAGGATAAAGCCTACGAAATGGAGCGCTTTATTTCGGGTAAAACACAAATTATGGTAGCAACCACAGTCATTGAAGTAGGAGTCAATGTTCCCAACGCATCCGTTATGATTATTGAAAGTGCCGAGCGTTTTGGATTGTCACAATTGCATCAACTCCGAGGACGTGTTGGAAGAGGGTCAGATCAAAGTTTTTGTATTTTAATGAGTAGTCATAAACTTTCCGAAGATGCAAAAACACGAATGGAAACGATGGTTCGCAGCTCCGATGGTTTTGAAATCGCTGAAGTAGATTTGCGCTTACGTGGGCCAGGAAATCTTATGGGAACACAACAAAGTGGTCTTCTACAACTAAAAATAGCCGATGTTTTAAAAGATAATGTTCTCCTAAAAACCGCGCGAAGCTATGCGCAAGAAATTTTAAAAAAAGATCCTTTATTAGAAAATAAAGAAAATATAGAGATAAAAAAGACTTTGATGGCTATGCAGTTTCACAAAAATATTTGGAACTATATTAGTTAAAATAGGTGCCAAGAGATTAGTATATTAGCAATCGAATAATTTGAAAAATATTTCACATTGAACATCTCATATAATTGGCTTCAGCAATTTATAAAATTTGATCTTCCAGTAGAGGAAGTTGCTGAAATTCTGACAGATTTAGGACTTGAAGTAGAGGGAACAACGCCCTATGAATCCGTTAAAGGAGGATTAAAAGGTGTTGTTGTTGGCGAAGTTTTGGAATGCAAACAACACCCCAACGCTGACCGACTAAAAGTGACTCAAGTAGCTCTTGGAGAGGGGATAAACGTTCAAATCGTTTGTGGAGCCCCCAACGTTGCTAAAGGTCAAAAAGTACCTGTTGCCACGGTAGATACTGTTCTTTATGATAATGAGGGTGAAGCATTTAAAATTAAAAAAAGTAAAATTAGAGGGGAAGTCAGCCAAGGAATGATTTGTGCTGAAGATGAATTGGGTCTTGGAAATGACCATGATGGGATTATGGTTTTGGATGCTAGCTTAACTGTTGGTACTCCTTGTGCAACAGTATTTAAAATTGAAAAAGACACCGTTTTTGAAATAGGGCTAACGCCTAATCGTGCAGATGCTATGAGCCATTTTGGCGTAGCACGCGACTTAAAAGCGGCATTGATTCAAAAAAAAATAGCCTTTGAATGGTTCACCCCTGAGGTGGGTTCTTTTAATGTTTCAAGCAACGTTCAAAACATTCCTATTGAAGTTAACAACGGTTCACAAGCTCCTCTATATTTTGGGGTAACCATTACTAACTTAAGTATTAAACCCTCACCTGAATGGCTTCAAAATCGTTTAAAAGCGATTGGACTGACACCAAAAAACAATGTAGTTGACGCTACTAATTATGTGCTGCATGAACTTGGACAACCCCTTCATGCTTTTGACGCTGATAAAATTCATGAAAAAATAATCGTTCAAAACCTTGATTCTGGTACGCCTTTTGTCACCCTCGATGGTGTAGAACGAAAACTCCATCAAGAAGACTTAGTCATTTGTGATGCCAATGGTCCCCTATGTCTTGCAGGGATTTTTGGAGGTCTTAACTCTGGAGTTACTGAAAATACTAAAACCATATTTTTAGAAAGTGCTTATTTTGATCCTGTTTCAATTCGGAAATCTGCAAAAAGACACGGACTAAACACGGATGCTTCCTTCCGTTTTGAACGGGGAATTGATCCTAAAATTGGGGTTTACGCACTTAAGCGAGCTGCCAATTTAATTAAAGAGCTCTGTGATACTGACTATTGTAGTGATATTGAAGAAATTACAACCGCTCTTCCAGAAGAAGTGAGTTTTGTACTGACCTATGATCAGTTAGAAAAAACTATTGGCCAAAAAATTCCACTTGAAGAACTCAATGCGATTTTAAAATCATTAGAAATAAATATCATTAACGCTACAGAGGATGGCGTAGGTTTAACAATTCCTAGTTATCGTGTTGATGTTACCCGCCCTGCTGATGTTATTGAAGAAATTTTACGGGTCTATGGTTATAACAATCTAGAACCTACCCAACTTAAATATGTTGCGCAACCCGATTATAACTGGAAAAGTAATGACCAATTAGAAAATGCTGTTGCTAATCGATTAACTGCTCAGGGGTTTTATGAAATGATGAATAATTCATTAGGATCACAAGACCACAATGAAGAACCATTCCATGAACCTGTTAAACTACTCAATCCTCTTGGACAGGAACTCTCTCAAATGCGTCAAAGTTTAATTTACGGAGCTTTGGAGAGTGTTGCATTCAATATTAATCGGCAAAATAAAAACATCAAACTTTTTGAATTTGGAAACATTTATGGAAAAAAGGGAGAAGCGTTTAAAGAAGAGAAGCGTCTGACCCTTGTGATTGTTGGGGATGTATTTAATGAACAATGGGATGTAAAACACAATCCTGGACCATTCTTCTTTCTAAAAGGAATTGTAGAAGATTTAACAAAAAGTCTTGGGATCCCCTCAAAAATGTCCAAGCCTTCCAATAAAAAATGGCTAACAGAAGGTCTTGAAATCCATTCTGCTAATAAATCCATAGGTTCCTTTGGTTGGGTTGCTAAGGAATTATGTAAAAAATTCTCCATTGATAAAGAGGTTTTTATCGCTGACTTAAATTGGCAAGTCCTTTGCAAACTGGCCTTTCAACAAAACATTCAGTTTGAAGAAGTCTCCAAATATCCTACCATGCGTCGTGACTTCGCTTTGTTACTTGACAATGGTGTCAGTTTTAAAGAAATTCAAGAAAAAGCATTTAGTCAAGAACGCAAAATTTTGAAATCGGTGGACTTATTTGACGTTTATGAAGGAAAAAATCTCGATGAAAATAAAAAATCATATGGCGTGAGTTTCTTGTTTCAAGACCCCTCAAAAACACTAACAGACAAACAGGTAGATAAAGTAATGTCTAAACTAAAAAATACTTTTGAAAGAATGTTTGATGCCCAATTACGATAAATAATTTTTTTACCCTCATTGATTGGTAAGCAGCTTATAAATTATTATTTTTATAGAAAATAATGAATATGAAGTGGACTATGAGACAACGAACCAATATTGAAAGCGTTCTTCAACAAAAACAAATTAAAGCCTTTGAAGGCCAAGATGTTCAAAAACAAATTAAATCCCTTTTAAAAGGTCTTCATATTGACGGT
Organism: Flavobacteriaceae bacterium; assembly: GCA_965662885.1. GTDB lineage: Bacteria > Bacteroidota > Bacteroidia > Flavobacteriales > Flavobacteriaceae > CBFIJI01. Next base: position 17,454 of record CBFIJI010000020.1, read on the forward strand.
GCTAATGACCTAAATTTTGATCTTTTAGAAACCGAGAACATTTATCATCTTTCTCAGATTAAAGCGGTGTGTATTGATTACCGACTTCGTTTTTTAGATCAAAAATATTTTAAAGGGGAGATACCACAAGAAGCCAAAGATAAAATTAATGCTTTGGAATCTGACCACAATACTGTTTTATCAGGTTTTAAAATCATGGCTCCTTCCGTGTTATTCAGACTTTCAAAAACGGATGACCCCCTTTTATTTGTTCCTGTTGGTAATGATTATTATTATTTAGTTCACAAATGGGGAAATGACTTAAGTCCTTATAGAAAACTATTGATGTGGCCCTATAAAAACCTTATGAATCTAATTGCTGTAATTCTTTTAGTAAGTTTTTTGGTTACGCTCATTACGCCTTACCAAATTTTTACTAAAACCAATGATTCTTCCACTTTTTTCATGTTGTTTTTATTCATGTTTAAAGCAGTTGCTTCTGTAGTGTTGTTCTACGGTTTTGCTTTAGGAAAGAATTTTAATAAGGCAATCTGGAATAGTCGGTACAACAAATCCTAAAACACTTAGGTTATGAGCCCTGTTTATGTGAAAATCTTTTCTGGTCCGCCCATTACTGTGATGGCTTTAAAAGAGCGTTTGAACAGTGAAAACATTATTCCAATTATTAAAGATAATGCAGAATCTGCAAGGCTTGCAGGTTTTGGTATTACCTCTGACATTCAAGAAGTTTATGTCCATCCCGATGAATCGGATAGGTCTTTAAAGATATTAGAAGGAATTTCGGTATAAATAAGCATCATTTTTAAATGTTTACAATACATTTGAAAAAACTTAAAAACCAATTATGCAATTCCTTGTATTTATCTTATTCACACTTTTAGTAGGTATCGTTTCTTATATAGCAACTCTTAAAACCAATGAGAATACACAAGACGGCTATTTCCTTGGAGGTAGAAGTCTTACAGGTTTTGTCATTGCAGGTTCCTTATTATTGACCAATTTATCTACCGAACAACTTGTTGGTTTAAATGGATCAGCCTATAAAGAAGGTCTTTTGGTTATGGCATGGGAAACCTTAGCCGCCATTGCTATGGTTGTTACCGCTATTGTCTTGCTTCCACGCTATCTTAAAGGAGGGATAACTACAGTTCCTCAGTTTTTAGAACGACGTTATGACACCGTAACAAAATCAATAACTTCTGGTCTTTTTCTTAGTGGTTATGTTGTTGTACTACTGCCTATTGTCCTCTATTCAGGTGCTATCGCATTGATAGGTATTTTTGATTTAACGACTGTTTTTGGGGTTTCAAAAAATACTGCACTTATAATAACAGTTTGGTCTATTGGAACGATTGGTTCCATTTATGCCATTTTCGGCGGTTTAAAAGCCGTTGCCGTTTCCGACACTATAAATGCTATTGGCCTTTTAATAGGTGGATTAATGATTCCAGTATTTGGGCTTCTTTATATCGGTGATGGTAATTTAATAGGAGGTATAGAAGTGCTTTATGTCAATCATCCAGAAAAATTCAATTCCATCGGTGATGCAGATGCTGCCGTTCCATTTGGAACCTTGTTTACAGGTATGATTCTAATTCAACTTTTTTATTGGGGAACCAATCAAGCCATTATTCAACGGGCACTCGCTGCAAAAAATTTGGCAGAGGGTCAAAAAGGACTTATCATCGCCGGCTTTGTAAAAATTCTTGGACCATTAATTGTTGTTTTACCGGGGATCATCGCCTACTACATGTTTAACGACACTTTAGATATTGCCAATCAAGATCAGTCTTATGGTATGTTGGTCAATAAAGTATTACCGCCCGTTTTAATTGGCTTTTTTGCAGCAGTGCTGTTTGGAGCCATCCTGAGTTCTTTTAACTCTGCGCTTAATAGTTCAGTGACTTTATTCGGATTAGATATTTACAAACAGTACATTAAAAAAGATGCGAGCGAAAAGCAGGTTGTACGTGCAGGGAAGTCATTTGGTATTGGTTTAGCGTTGTTATCCATGCTTATTGCACCCACAATTGCCAATGCACCCGATGGTTTGTTTGGGTATTTACAAGAAATTAATGGGTGTTACTCCATTCCTATTCTAACCATTATTTTGGTTGGCTATTTAACTAAATATGTACCTGCAATTGCAGCAAAAATTGGAATTTTTTCTGGGGTAGTTTTATATGCATTTAGTCAATTCTTCCTTAAAGACTATGTGATATCCAATGGCGGTACCTATCCACATTATATCCACGTTATGGCGCTGCTGTTTGTATTTAATACAGGTTTAATGTTGCTCATCGGATATTTAAAACCAAGAAAAGAGGCTTATGTTCAAGCTTATACCAAACAAGTAGATATTACACCTTGGAAACCCGTAAAATTCTTTGGTATCCTAATCACCGTCATTGTGATTAGTATTTATTATATCTTCTCCTAGCTAGGAGAAAAATACGTTGATTAATTAAGCGTGTTTAATATTAAGAATACATTTGAACACGCAATTCTTTAATTTTTGAATCGGTCATATACTCATCAAAGGTGGTATAACGGTCAATAACCCCTTTAGGAGTTAGTTCAACAATTCGGTTTCCAATGGTTTGAGAAAAGGCATGATCGCTTGTACTGCAAAGTAATGTCCCTTTAAAATTGTTTAGGGTATTGTTAAAAGCCGTAATAGATTCCAAGTCCAAGTGATTGGTCGGTTCATCCAACAGCAAAACATTGGCACGTTGCATCATCATTTTAGAAAGCATACAGCGAACTTTTTCACCTCCTGAAAGGACATGAGCTGATTTTAAAGCCTCATCACCACTAAAAAGCATTTTCCCCAAAAAACCTCTTAAAAAAACTTCTTCCCTTTCTTCTTCTGTGGTGGCATATTGGCGTAACCAATCGACTAAAGAGAGTTGTTCTTGAAAAAAAGAATCATTATCAACAGGAAGATAAGCTTGAGAGGTTGTTATTCCCCATTCAAATTTACCACTGTTTGGTGATGCTTTCCCAGAAATAATGTCATAAAAAGCCGAAACAGCTCTAGAGTCTTTTGAATACACAATGACTTTATCCCCTTTTGCTAAATTTAAGTGGATATCATTGAATAAAAGCTCCTCCCCTAGTTGGTAAGACAACTTTTCAATATTTAAAATTTGATCTCCAGCTTCACGAGATTGTTCAAAAATAATTGCAGGATAGCGCCGACTAGAGGGCTTGATCTCCTCAATATTAAGTTTGTCAATCATCTTTTTTCGAGAAGTCGCTTGTTTTGACTTGGCTACATTGGCTGAAAAACGAGCAATAAACTCTTGTAACTCTTTTTTCTTTTCTTCTGCTTTTTTGTTTTGTTGTGCACGTTGTCGTGAGGCTAATTGACTCGACTCATACCAAAAAGTATAATTTCCAGAATACTGATTAATTTTTCCGTAGTCAATATCAGAAATATGAGTACAAACTGCATCTAAAAAATGACGGTCGTGAGAAACCACAATTACAGTATTGGCATAATTAGCTAAAAACTGTTCTAACCACATAATGGTTTCATAATCCAAATCGTTCGTTGGCTCATCCATGATTAAAACATCTGGGGTTCCAAAAAGTGCTTGTGCTAAAAGAACACGGACTTTTTGTTTACCATCCAAATCAGCCATAGCAGCATAATGTAAATGTTCTGAAATCTCTAAATTGGACAATAATGTTGCTGCATCACTATCAGCATTCCAACCGTTCATCTCTTCAAACTTAATTTGAAGTTCTCCCACACGTTCACCATCGGCATCCGAAAAATTTTCCTTGGCATAGATCGCTTCCATCGCTGCTTTAACTTTGTACAAATCTTTATTTCCACGTAAAACGGTTTCTAGAACCGAAAACGAATCAAAAGCATTGTGATTTTGTTCTAAGACAGACATTCTTTTTCCAGGCTCTAAGTGGACATTTCCAGAATTGGCCTCCATTTGTCCTGCAAGAATTTTTAAAAACGTTGACTTTCCGGCACCATTAGCACCGATTATCCCATAACAATTTCCGGAAGTGAAAGTCACATTGACTTCATCAAATAAAATTCTTTTTCCAAATTGAACAGAAAGATTAGAAACTGTGAGCATTTTTAAATATTTTTAAGTCGCAAAAGTACATAATTCCCTAAGAGCATCAATTATTTTTTAACGGGAACTTGGCAAGCCAAAAACAAGGAATGCATTACATTTATAACATGAATTTAAGATTTATATTTCTCTTTTTATTGGTCCTTATTCTTTGGTCCTGTTCTGAGAACAACCAAAAATATTCAGGAGTGTTTTTTGGAGGTCAAATCGTTAACCCCTCCTCTAATTTTGTTCGTCTTTATCGAGATAATATGACGATTGATTCCTTAATCCTTGATCAAAACTTTAGGTTTGAAAAAAAATTCGACTCTCTAGATAGTGGGATTTATAAATTGGAACATATTCCTGAATATCAATCTGTTTTTATAGAAAACGGGGATAGTCTTTGGGTAAGAATCAATGCATCGGCCTTTAAGGAGTCTATTGTCTATTCTGGAAAGGGGGCGGCTAAAAACAACTTTATCATGGAAGTATTCTTAGATCAAGAAAAAGAAAATGACTTCCTGTCTTCGAAATTTTCAAACAACAGTACTCGATTTAATCAAATTATTGATTCTTTACTCAATCAGAAAAAACAACTTTGGATTGAAATGGATTCTCTAAATCAATTATCCCCTATTGCACAAAAAATAACACAAGCAGCCTATATTTATCCTTATGCCACAATTAGAGAACGTTATGGACTACTTCGTGGTACAAATTGGTCTGCCGAGGAGGACAGTATTTTCTTTGAATTTAGAAAATATCTAAACTATGGTGACAACGATCTCGCACTCTTTGACCCCTATGTCAACTATTTGATGAACTATATCAATGAAAAAGCCTTGGATAGCAGTGAATACTATTTTCAAGCTGAAAAAGACACTGACTTTAATATCCGTCGTTTGACCGTTGTTGATCAGGAAATTAAGGGAACTAAACTCCGAAATAATTTAGCAAGAGCCATTGCCTATAAAGAGATTTTAAACTTTGATAAACACGAAGAGCATGATAAGTTCCTTCAGTATTATGCCATTGTCAACAGTTCCCAAAAAGATCTGGCAGAAGTCTTGAATCTCCATCTAGACATTAAAGGTATGCAAGAAAATCAGCAATTACCTAGTGTCCCATTACAAAAGGTGGATCAGTCATTAGTTTCTAGTGATGAACTTTTCCCGGGTCAACCAACAGTGATTTATTTTTGGTCACAGTCACAAATGAAACATTATAAAAGTACGTTGGAAAGGGTGGAGCGTTTTAAAAATCAATACCCTAATTATAAATACGTAGGAATATGTATTCAGCCCTTTAATAAGATGGTTGCACAAGTTCAAAAAATGATGCAGGTTGACATCGACAATCAATATGCCATTGTCGACTTTGAAATGGCCAGTAAAAAATGGGTATTAACCCTTTTGAACAAGAGTATTATTATTGATGCTAATGGAAAAATACTGCAAGGTTTTGGAAACTTTTCAGATGACCAATTCGAACAAATACTTGCTGAAAACTAAGTGCTAATTTCCCTTTTTAAAATCGGCTAAAAACTGCGCCAAACCACTATCTGTTAAAGGATGTTTTAGAAGACCTTTTATTGCACTTAATGGCCCAGTCATTACGTCAGCGCCAATTTTAGCACAATCAATAATGTGCATGGTATGACGTACTGAAGCTGCTAATATTTCTGTTTCGTAAGCATAATTATCAAAAATCAAGCGGATTTCTTCAATTAGATTTAAGCCATCGGTTGAAATATCGTCTAAACGACCAATAAAAGGAGATACATAGGTCGCGCCAGCCTTAGCGGCTAATAAAGCTTGACCGGGTGAAAAAATAAGGGTACAATTGGTGCGAATTCCTTTATCGGAAAAATATTTTAACGCCTTAACCCCTTCTTCAATCATGGGGATTTTAACCACAATTTGAGGATGTAATGCAGCGAGTGCTTCTCCTTCTTTGACCATTCCTTCAAAATCAACGGAAATAACTTCAGCGGAAACATCTCCATCAACAGCTTCACAAATTGTTTTATAATGGTTAATAATGTTTTCATTACCGGTAATTCCTTCTTTGGCCATCAAGGAAGGATTGGTAGTTACCCCGTCCAAAATACCTAAGGCTTGCGCTTCTTTGATTTGATCTAAGTTTGCAGTATCTATAAAAAACTTCATGGTAATCTGTTTTAGAATGTTAAATATTATAATTTTTCATTAGTAGCTTTTCAAAAAGACGATCGGGTAAGATGGCTTTAAGAAAGATCGCTATTTTTTGAAGCGGTGCACCAACACGGTAATGAACTTTAGGGTTTTTAGACCCCATTACTTTAATAATGGCTTCTGCAATTTCAATGGGGTCATTGCCCTGATCAACATGGGCATCCATCGTATTCAAACTTTCCTGATAGGAGGCTTCGTAGGGAGAGTTTTCTATTACTGGAGCATGATATCTTCGAGACGCAATATCCGTGGCATAATCGCCTGGAGCAATGCTGCATACCTTGATTCCAAAGTTTTTGACTTCCATACGTAAGCTTTCTGTCAATAATTCTAAAGCTCCTTTAGAAGCTGAATATACACCGCGATATGGGAGGCCCATACCACCTGCTATGGAAGTAATATTAATAATCAAACCGGATTTTTGATTCCGCATAATAGGTAAGATGAGTTGTGCCAATTGAATCGGACCAAAACAGTTGGTCTGAAAATTAGCAAGAACGGCATCGGTTGAAATTTCTTCAACTGGACCCGTATTTCCTACACCTGCATTATTTATTAGAACATCTATACGCCCAGTTTCTTGATAAACTTTATCAACAAAAGTGGTCATGGTTTCTGGTTTGTTAATGTCCAAAGGGTATAGAGGAAATTCTTTAATTGAATATTTTTTAGGCGAGCGACTTGTACCATAGACTTTATAGCCCTGTTTTACCAAGTGAAGTGCCGTAGCTTTTCCT